>NZ_LCWN02000078.1:0-9327 GCF_002078205.2 Vulcanisaeta sp. EB80 | reverse complement strand
AAGCCGAAGTAATTGACGGGAACCTCAACATTAACCCTAGCATCATCCACATACTTAACCCTCAAGCCGTTTATGAAGAACCTAACACCCAATTCCACATCCTCAAGGACATCCTCAGGCCAGTAACCAACTACCCTGAGGGCCTTAATATTAACCAATGAACCACTACCGAGTATCGGAACCCAACCAACTAAATCATTGAGAGACTTTAAAACCTTAAAGAATAGTAGGTAACCAACCCATTGACCACGTGCCAATAACGAATCGCCTTTATTATCGGCAATCCACCTAGGAACTATCGCATGTGCTGAATTTATTTCGGCAATAAGCTTCCCAAGTGTCTCTGGATTTATTGATGAATCCACGTCGAGGACTACCATGTAATCCCCATCGCCAAGACCCAGCCTCTTTATGACGTAATTGAGCGCACCACCCTTATAGCCACGGGGCTTTTCCCTATGCATTACCCTAACACCGTACTTATTACCAAGGGTTTTGATCATACTAATCAATTCATCATTATATCCGTCAAGGATGTACACGATCTCATTAATGCGTGACTTAATCGATGATGATTGACCCATGGATTTCTCTATCAAATCAAGCGGTTCAGCCTTGGCTGGAATTACTAGAAAAACCTTGCCCCCGCTGGTGTAGTCCTCCCTGGGTTTTGTATTGGTGTCTCGGTCCTTAATTGATATCAACAATAATTGATAAATCATTGGGTAGAACGAGGATATCATTATTACGATATAGATTAGTACAATTATTGTTCCATAATTTATGAACATCGAACCTATCAGCGGGCAGATCTTAATAACTTATTCTTCCCTAGAATTCTCGGCGCTCAGGTCTAGGACAATGTCTATACGCGCACCCTTACTCCTCACCTTCTCAATCCATGAATTATTCATAGAGATTAGTACGGAGACTCCAGCAAGCTTTGCCCCGGCATTGTTTATCATATCAATCAGGGCATTTAGTGTCCTCCCTGTCCTTACAATATCGTCCACTATCAAAACCTCGTCATCCCTCTCAAGCAGATGCTTGGGTAGGTATAGCGATGCCTTGCGTGGTGGTGAATCAACGATGTAGCTAACCTCGTAGAATTCCTCCGAAGCTAAGTCCTTATATTGCTTGGCTATGGCTAGTTTGGCGTTTAGTGCATAGGATGCCATTACGGATAGGGGTATTCCATCGGTTGCTGCGGTTAATACCCTATTTATTGGTAGGTCGGAAAATACCTCCTTAACCCTCCTCTGGAAGAGCTTGAGTATGTTTGGGTTGAATAACACGTTGTTCAGGTCTATAAAACCATCCTTGATCGTAACATTCCTTCTCAAGACCTCTGTGAGGTCTAGCATTGTTTTCAATTTATCCTTTATTAAACCAACCGTCTCTAATGACGGTAGTAAATCACCATTTGCATACCTACAGAGTAGGCTCTCGGGTATATCGAGTACCTGGGATAATTCCCTATACGATAACCCATAGATGGACCTCACAGTATTTATTAAATCAACAGCCTCTAACTGCTCATCAACCTTAGCCAACCTCCTACCCACACGCATTGCGTTAATTATTTAATCAATTGTTTAAAAACTTAATCATTAATTTCCCTATCGATTTCCTATTAATCAGTGTAGAGTAAATGTATTACCAATGATTACGTGGTGAAAGGTTTTTATTGAAATATAATTATTTACTTAATGTATGAGTAGTGAGGAGGGGAGGGAGGAGGGTGAGGAGGAGATTGAGAGAGGGGGAGTATCTGCAGAGCTTGTTAGGGGTGGTATCCTAAGGATTAAGTGGGTTACTGGGAAGACCTCAGCCGCAAGATTGTTTGGTAAGTACGGTAGGGAGGGAAGACCGGACTTCTTTAGATTACTCTTTGGTGCAATTGGTGGTAGCTTGAGGTCCCAGTTCCCTGAGGATAAGGCTAATGAACTATTTAACAGCATTAGAAACTCACAAAACTTCAAGGATTCCCTAGATGAGGTCTTTGACTCAATGAAGAGGTGGTTCTTTGATGAGATAGTCCCTAAGTACAAGCTAGAGCGTGGCGATGTCTTCGTGATATCAACAACACTCGAGCTAAACATAAATACGGGCGAGCTTAAGTGGGATAGGGAGGGCACGCAGGTAATCTATTGGGTGAGGAGCGATAGGGTTGCTGAGAAGTGCAGAGAGCTGGGTATTGCGGCCGCTGCCCCAACTGGTGGTGAAGAGCTTGATAGATTGAGGAGGGAGAGGGATGAATTAATGAACAGAATCAATGAGCTAGAAAGCAGGCTAAATGCCTTGACTAACGAGAACAATAGGTTAAAGAGCGAGAACGAGGAGCTTAAGAAGAAGCTTGAGGAGATAAGGCAATTATTGGGCTAACCATGACCATAATAACCTATTAAAATCCCGTAGCCAACGACATCATGCACATTTAATGAATTAATTATTTCGCGATCATACAAATTGGGTGCCGGATTTATTGTAATATTTAGAGCTAGTACTACCACCACATACTCATGTGGAGGACCAGGTGGTGGGCATGGACCACCGTAGCCGATCTTACCGAAGTCATTAACTCCCTGATAGCCAATTCCAGGTATATAGTACTCGGTGGGTAAACCCTCCTGTATTTGCGTTACGTTAGGTGGTATGTCATACAATACCCAATGTATAAACACGCCACCAGGTGCGTTTAAATCCTCGATAATCACCATTATTGATTTTGCATTACTAGGTATATTGCCTAGCGTTATTGGGATTGAGATGTTGGCACCATCGCATGTGTACATAGGTGGTATTTGCGATCCATTAGCGAATGCTGAATTTACAAATATCCTAGGTACATTCATGGGGATTGTAACTAAGCCTATCCTTTGTACGTTTATGGCAGTCCTCTTCGCATGAAACGTTAGGAGCATTATCGCTAATGCGATTATAACCACAGCCACTATTATGGTCATGATTAACAAGGGTGTTTTCATGCTAACCCCACCTGTATTTTGGTGAAAATGCTTAATTAGGTTGTTGTTTCGTGCTTCATTGTGCCCATTATAAACTTTAAACGAAGTGATTTGGAGGGTTTATTGGGTAGGTATTTTAGGGATTCCAATGAGTTGGTATCATTATTGAATAGGCTTAAGGGTGAGGTTGAGGGGGTTTCTGGCGATGAGGTTACCTTCGAAGTTACCCACGACAGGCCTGATTTGTTCTCTGTGGAAGGCGTGGCAAGGGCCCTCAGGGGTTTATTGAAGGTTGAACTTGGCCTACCCAAATACAGCGTTGTTAATAATGGGTTTAGGCTTGTTGTTGAGGATGTTCCGAATAGGCCGTTCATAGCCATGGGTATTGTTCATGACTTAAGATTGAGTGATGAGGCCATTAGGCAGATGATTCAGTTGCAGGAGAAGTTGCATGCAACGTATGGTAGGGATAGGCGTAAGATGGCAATTGGCTTTTACGACGCTGATAAGATAAAGCCACCACTCACGTATAAACTTGAGGAGTTAGGTAGGATTAGGTATAGGCCGTTGGAGAGCGATAGGGAGGTTAGCGGCTTCGATGTTATTGAGAATACCGAGAAGGGTAAGGCGTATGGTAAGTACGCGGTTTATGATGGTAAGGCGCCCATACTCGTAGATTCTGAGGGTAGGGTACTCGTGATAATACCTGTACTCGGTAGTGAGGACTTTAAGGTTACGGAGAAGACGAGGAACGTGCTTATTGATGTTACGGCTACAGACCTAAAACTCGCAAGATCCATACTTGCGGTTCTCGTTTATAACTTAATTGAAAGAAGCACGTCGAAAGTCGTTGAGCTTGTGAATATCGATGCCCCATGGGGTAACTCGATATCGCCAATCCTCGACCCACTGGAGTTTAGGGTCTCGGTGAATTTCGTAAACGATTATTTAGGGCTTAACCTGGGCAGGGATGAGATAATCAATTACCTATTGATGTCTAGGCACGATGTGGTGGATCTTGGCAATGATGAATTGCTAGTTAGGGTTGCACCGTATAGGCTCAATGTCCTGCATCCAGTGGATATAACGGAGGATGTTGCCATAGCGTATGGTTACGAGAATATACCGAGGGAGGTGCCAAGACAGCCGGTTAAGGGCTCGAGGAGTGGTTTAGGATTATTTGCAGATTTGACTAGGGATTTGATGATTGGGTTGGGGTTCCAGGAGGTTCTTAATTACATGATGAGTAGTAAGGATGTAATGATTAATAAGGTGATGTATAGGAGGGACTTGGTTGAAGTTGATAATCCAAAGTCAGAGTTATACACGGTAATTAGGGACCACATATGGCCACAACTAATGGAAATACTCCAGAGAAATAAACCACTCATTAGCAGAACACTTAAGTTATTTGAGGTGGGTTACGTTGTTTCGCCAGATCAAGGCAGTGAGGTTGGCGTTAA
The DNA here is from genome assembly GCF_002078205.2 of Vulcanisaeta sp. EB80. NCBI lineage: Archaea > Thermoproteati > Thermoproteota > Thermoprotei > Thermoproteales > Thermoproteaceae > Vulcanisaeta > Vulcanisaeta sp. EB80. Next base: position 4,898 of record NZ_LCWN02000078.1, on the reverse strand, counting down.
GGAGGATCTCGTGCTCAGTTACGTAATTAGTGGTCCTGAAATAACCCTCACTGATGGATTATCAACCCTAAAGGCATTAATGACTAACCTGGGTATTGAGTATGCACTAAGGCAGTGTACGTTACCGTCCGGGCTACCTGAGAGGACGGCATGTGTAGTACGGAATAGCAAGGACGTTGGGTTTGTGATGGAGCTATTACCCGATGTAATAGTCTCATTCGAGCTTGAATACCCTGTCGTTGTTGCTGAGATAAGGCTAAACGAATTGTTAAAAGAATGAGTTAAAAATCCCTGGGTTAAGAGACTAATGTGTATGGTTTCGTATTTAGTAAGGTTGATGTAGTTTCAAGAGGTGTCTGGGACTTGTTTAACAGAGACGGTGAATTACGGTATAGGTCGAGTGTTGGTGATTACGAAATTTACGACTTAAAGGGGCATATTGCATTCTTAGCCCTTAATAGGGATATTGTCTACCTAGACGATGTTGAGGATGTAATAAATAAACTCGACACCAAGCCTAGTGAGTTGATATTCGTGAGCAGACACGCAATGAAGAATCCAAGGCCCATGTTCACATCCCATGTAACCGGCAATTGGGGCGCTGCTGAACTTGGTGGAAAGCCAAACACCGTATCGCTTGCGAATCCTCACACAATTACTGCATTCTATAGGGAGCTATGCAGGTTGAGGGTTGATTATGGCTTAGACCAGTTCGAGTGCTACATCGAGGCTACACACCATGGACCAACCGTGATGACAATACCAGTAACCTTCATAGAGCAAGGTAGTTCCGAGAAGGAGTGGGGCGTAACCAGGGGTTGGGAGCTTCTTCACAATATTGTTAGTGAGTTTATCGAGGGTAAGTTGGTTAGCAATTATGAGCCGGCAATCTCGATAGGCGACCTTCATTATCTAACCATGGGTAATAGGCTGCTTAGTGGTGAGGCCGATATTGGCCACGCAATACCTAAGTACGTGAGCCCAATAACTGAGGATATGATTATCAAAGCCGTAACCATGATGACCCATAAGCCCGTGAAGGCCTATGTCAGTTGGAAAGCTATTGATAGTAAAACTAGGGCCCTGGTCACTGAAGTACTTAATAAACTAGGTGTTAAACTAATCAAAAGGACTTAAATGGGGAATTATGTTGGTCTAGATTTAGCATTACCCGGAAGATGGAGGACTGGTTTTGGCTTATTGGATGAGATTAAACGTATCTATGATGTTAAGACCCTATCCTCAAGGCATGAAGTAATAAAGCACGTTGTAGAGAGTATGCCTAAGTTCGTATGCATTGATGCACCCCTGGGTCTTCCTAGGTACGGTATTAACAGGTTAGTGGAGATTGAAGCCAGGAGGAGGGGGCTCAGATTGATCCCACCACTCCTGGGCTCCATGAAATCATTGACAATGTACGGTATGGAGATTGCCAGTATTTTAAGGAAACAGGGCATTGCTGTCCTAGAAGTCCACCCAACATCAACACTCAAAATACTTAATATCACGAGGCAAGGCTTTCTTAAAATGATTACATCAACGTTCAATGGACCAATCATTAGTAATAAGCATGAACTAGATGCCCTGGTTGCCGCCTTTACATGCCTATTGCACGATCGTGGTTGCACAGAGGAATTGATTGGTTATGAGGGTGAGGGATCGTTGGTAATACCACAAAGTAACTGCACCTATTTCATCTAGGCGCACCTTAATTAGTAAGATATTATGTGTAAAGTGCGTAATAACAATGAACGAACTCGGGAACCTCATTAATAAGTACAGGGACTTAGTAATTAGGGTCTTTAGGCTGGGAATTGATTGTTGTAGCGATGATTGCATAATCAGGGTTTTAGATGTGAGCCATCTAGGAAATATTGGTTGTGGCGTTTATGGTTTAATGCTTGATTCTGGGCAGGTAAATGAACTGTTACGGAGACCATCGATCATAAAATTATTACTTAATAAAGGAATAATTAGGCTATTCGTATATCCCTGTATTAATTCAGAGAGGATTAATTTCTTAGAAAGACTTGGTTTCATCGTTATTAACTACCTCACAAGTGATGATTGCGTACTAACGAGAGAGGTTATAGTGCATCCAGATGCTTACAGAATAATTAATTTAGTGAGGAGAGGTTTCGCAGTCTATGTGCACCTATATAATCCCTATATAAGAAGGGATTATTCGTATGATGCGGTCTCACTTTTTGATGCCACTTTTGAATACCTAGTTAGGAATAATGTTAGGGTGTACCTGATTCTAGATAGTATTTAGTGGCTATTCTTGTGTATAGTTCCTTAATTAATTCCGTCCATTTTAGATGAACCGAGTTATTCTCATACTCTATGTACGTCTTGAAAATATGCTTCTTGGTCATACGGGTGTACCTTTTACATTTAGGGCATCCTAGCATTACGTATGTTGAATTCTCAATTAACTGGAGGTTAGAGCCGCATATGGGGCATTTTAGGCTTAATTCCATCTTTGACGATTCCTCCGACTCCATTGTTTAAGTTCTGAAAATGGGCGAATATTTAATAATCGGATAAAATGTTGACGTTATAGTACTGTTAATTATAAATGATTAGCAGGTAATTTAGTACCTGTCGTTAATCATTAACTACAGTATATTGCTTTAATCAATATTAAATGGTCATGTTCAATTGCTATCTTAACTTAATATCGATGTAGGTATTAGCCTTATTTTAAAGGCTCACTGTAAATAAATCATGCATAATAACTAGTAATTTAATGCTCACGATACAGAGGAGCATACCAATACCGAGGATTGGACTTAATAAGCTCATAAATTACATAGTCTTTGTTGGTGAGAATCCCGGGATTAATTGTTCGGCGATTAGGGATAGGGGGCTTGATATTGGTAAGGGTAGGGGCGACATAACGAGGTTTTTTCAGAGGATTGGCATAGTGTCCGTTGATAATGAATGCAGTGTTAAATTAACGGATATTGGGAACACATTATTTAAGACCTTAAATGATGATCTAGCCCTCGCAAAGACCTTAATGCACCTCATACTATATAGTGAACTACCTCATTACAGGTTACTAATTGACGTAATAAGCGAGAATGGTACGGTGAGTGTTGATGAGCTTCATGAAAAAATAAATCAAAGGATGAGGGAGCTATCACCAACGGCGTGGCTTAATGACGTCGCCTACAAGGCATTGATTGGCTTAGCTGCTGATTTGGATGTGATTGAGGTGGTTGGTAATAGGGTGAGCATTAAGTATGTAGCCTCGGTTAGTGAGTGTATTAGGAGGTCTATCGTAATCTTAGGTGGACAAAGGATACTGAGGTTTGATGATTTAAGCAACTGCCTTAGGCAGGTGTTTAGGAACTTAGACAATACCTCACTGATTAATGGTATTGGTGACTGTGTCGAACCAATAATGGCACCAAACCCCGTTAATGCCAGATCGGCATATCTTAAGGTTATTGATGAAGATTGCGTAATTAGGCGTATTGTTAATACAGTGTTTAAAACACCATTTAGTCCAGGTTAGCATTGCTTATTTTTCAACTGCATCGTTATTATGTACTTATTATGTTTATCTATGTATGTTGTCCCAAGTACTACCTCATCACCTACCCTGACGCACCTCTCATCCTTAACATTCATGAGCCAACCCATCACCCTAACATCACCAACCCTAGCTATAGCTATTATGTATGGCTCAAAATCCTCATAACCCTGAGGTCTAGCGTAAACCTTCGTGAATGTCTCCAGGACACCCTCCCTAGGTAATTCTACCCACTCCACATCACTTGAGCCACAATATGGGCAATCGATTTGGGGTGGGTAATAAACCGCACCACAGTTTTTGCACCTTGTTGCGTAGATCCTACCCTCCCTAAGTCCGTCGAAGTACTTGACAACCCTACCAATGGGTATTTTATGCCTATACACTATGGGCACAGAATCTATTGTAGGGCCTTCCATTTTCACGGTCTTTCTACTGGTCTTTTTCTCCGCCATGGTTGGTCACCTCCTCAGTATCGTAACATAACCATAATGACCTGTACCACCGATATTATGGGCAAGACCTATGTACCTCTTCAACGGTGCCTGCCTACCACGCTCTCTCTCCTCCCTCAACTGCTTAGTTAGTTCGTAAATCATGGCAAGCCCTGTTGCACCCAATGGATGCCCCTTACCAAGCAAACCTCCGCTCAGGTTTACGGCGACCTTACCACCAATGTCACTCTGCCCCTCCTCGATGAACTTGCCACCAAGACCCTTCTCCACAAAGCCCAGATCCTCGTAAGCCATTATCTCGGCTATTGTGAAGCAATCATGAACCTCCGCAACCTCGACATCCTTGGGTTCTATACCAGCCTTTTTGTATGCCATCTGTGCGGCTAATCTTGTGGCCTTCAATCCAACGTAATTCTCACGCCTTGTTATATTTGCGGTATCGGAGGCATAACCAATGGCCTCGATCCAGACAGGGGTATCCACCTTGAGCTTCTTAATCGCATCTTCACTTGCTATTACGACTGCTGCAGCACCGTCAGTTATTGCACTACAATCGTAGAGTTTTAGGGGCCAGGCTATTGGTCTTGATTTCAATACTTCATCCACGGTAACCTCAAATTGAAACTGAGCCTTCGGATTTTTCGCCGCATATTTCTGGTTCTTAACCCTAACCAATGCTAACTGCTCCTCTGTGGTTCCATACATAGCCATGTGGGCTGTGGCGTATAATGCGTAATAGGCAGGGAACGTCGTTCCGTAAAAATGATACTCCCATAAATAATTGCCACCTCTGCCACCAACAGCTAGCGAGGTTGGTGTGTCGACCTCATTCATTTTCTCTACACCGATTGCCATGGCTATGTCAACGAAACCAGAGGCAACCATGTTATAAGCAACGG
>NZ_LCWN02000005.1:0-58303 GCF_002078205.2 Vulcanisaeta sp. EB80 | reverse complement strand
TGGATTACGCCCCACAACTATACAATTACGGCTTATTACGCATATCAGCAATACTACTAACAATTGGACTACTACTCACACTCAATAAGTACCTAGTAAGTATGATAAGAGACGCTATTGCGGACAAGTACTTCAGGGCATTAATACTAATTTACGCAGCAACCACATACTACATAACATACAACGCCACACTGCCATACTACCAACTAAACCTAGACGTAAGCCTTGATACAGCGACCTACATGCAATCCTTCGCATCAGCAACACTATACCACAGATTCTTCAGTAACTTTGTCGCGTATACGTTCTTCTTTGTCCACTCATCACCAATACTCTTCCTAATATACCCACTATACCTAACCTACCCAAGAATAGCAACACTCATAGCAATACAAGTAATACTAGCGACACTACCAACAATACCGCTATACAAACTAGGACAAAAACTATTCAACGATAGAAAATACGCACTGGCCACAGCAATAATATACTTAATATACCCATGGACAACCACATACCTAACAGGACCCTTCGAAGTCGTAATACTCACAGCCCCCTTCCTAGCCCTAACCCTCTACAACCTATACATGGGCAACAAATGGGGTTACTGGATATCACTAACGCTCATGATGATGACCATAGAGTTCTCACCAATAATAGGCATATTCCTAGCCCTATACATATTGGTGATAAAACTTGATTGGTTAAAAACAAAACAAAGAATCGCACTCAGCACAGAAACCCTTACGTACTCAATAGCATGGTTAATAACGGCATTCCTAATAGTTTACTACTTCAGCCACGGAACCATAAACATATTCCAAAACCTATGGGGATCAGCCCTGGCGGGGCCGTTAATAGGCATGAGTAACACGATAGCCAAGGCACTATTCCACCTCGCAAGCCAGGCAAAAACAAACGATGTGATCAACCACCAAACCCCAATCAACATAACAAACGTGGCGATAACCCTCATGAATAAAGTAATGACCGGCTTCAATACTAAGGTGCAGACCGTGGTGCTCCTAATGGCACCGGTACTATTCCTAAACCTTGCAGAACCACAAAACCTATTACTCCTACCATGGCTCTACGCAGCACTACAAACAACATTCCCACCATACTACACAGTGTGGGTCTACTATACAGCACTGGTGGCACCAGCCATAATACTACCAGCAATATGGGCACTAAGAAGGTTAAACATGAACGTAAGGAAAAGGGTATTTATTGCAATCTTGATCGCAACAACGATATCCTTCCTATTCCTAAACAGCCTATCACCACTATCAAGCATATACTTCAATGACGCAATACCAAACCCCCTAAAACCAGCAACAACACCCTACAACCTAGCCCTAATACAACTAAACAACCACATACCACCAAACACACCCGTAGCCACACCAGCAACAGCAGTACCCTGGTACTCACTAACCAGGTACGGATGGGGAAAACACGGAGTACCATTCTTCGGACCAAACAACTACACACAATACGTAGTATACTCACCACTAATACCCACAGGGTACCCATACAACCCAGGCCTAGGGCAATACGAACCATACATATTCAACGACGGAGCATGGCTACTCGCAAAAAACTACAGCGGACCAGTCATTAGGCTTCATAGTTTCAACTACACAACAACAATAACAATACAACCAATAACCCCAGGCACACACCAATACACAATAGCCCTAATACCAAACGGACCCACAACCGTGAAACTAAACATTCAATATACACCAATAGAGACAATACAATACACAACTGAAGAATTACCACAAATAACCCAACAACCACAAACCACAGCATGCGGAACAATACCAAGTTACTTTACACAAATGAACCCAAATGAATACCTAATACAACCAATAACACTCAATAAAGCAATAACCATAGAAACAATAACAATATTTGGATCAGGAACATCAAACCTAGTAAACGGAGAGGTAGCACTCTCAATGGCACCAATACCAACACAGACAAGCATAATATGGGCAACGCAATTTCCAATGCCATGGTGGTGCGAACCGCACTCATGGGCAACACCAATAACCGTAAACCCAGGGATAGCACTAAGGCCAGGCACGTACTACATAATAACCCAGGCACCAACAGAGTGGCAAACACTCTGCACATACATACCAAACACACCAAAGGCAATGCTATACAACGGCGAAGAACTACAACAACTAAACTGCACACTAAACACAATAATAACAACAAATGAACCAACAGAAACAACAAACATAAACACAGAAATAGCAATAACACTACTAAACAACACAATAACAATAAACACACAAAGAGAAACACAACTAACAATAACCTACGAAACAAACCTAACAAGCAAAATGAACTGGGAAACATTGAGCATAAGCACAAACCAAACAATACCAGCAAGGCTCACAATAACGGTAAACACCTACGTACCAGGGCAATACCCACCAATAACGATACCCTGGTACCTAACACCAGCCTACGGAAACATACCAACGTATATGTTGCTGATGTTAGCGGTAATATCAGTAATAATCGACGTAAAAAGAATAGGTACCTAATATTTTACTTTTTAAATATAAATAGACTGAACCGAAAGAATGCTTCACGATCTATTAAGGTGGCGGACATAAGTCTAAATCTGGCGGTGTATATATTATCCTCGCATATCTATGCTCTATAACCTTGGGCTCATACGATCTTAACCTTTTAAGAAACTCCCTAAAAATGCTGTACCAATCCCTTACGAAATATATATCCTGGACTATGTACTTACCATCATAGGTAATGTCTTCAATATTCCCCATATTCCTTAACTCCTGCAAATAAACTAATTCAAGATTTGAAAAATCTTTGGAAATTTTACTTCCAAGAATGTTTGATAATGGGCTTAAGAGTAAAATACCGCTAATCATCAAAGGGTCACCACTTTTAATGACAGGTATCAATTCGACTGGTCTTAATGCCAAGCCTCTTAATCTATGAACCTCATTCTTAACCTCCCTGAAAATAAAACGTAAGGGATTCCTTATATATCGGTATTCTCCACGGTAACCTCTAACAGAGTATATCCTCGGCGCATTACAGGCAACCCTAACGGGATAATAAATAGATTTGCACATTGTAAATGCCCGCGCCCAAAAATGAACGTCCTCGCCAAAATTAAGATTCATGAAGCCGCCAGTAAGGCTATAGCATTTTCGAGAGATTAAATAGACTCCAGTATGCGCTAATGAGAAGTCTATCTTATTCTTAATGATGACTTGCAAAAAATTAAATAGCAAATCCCTATTTGCATACGCGTCAGCATCATAAAATAATAAATGATTACCCTTACTCATTCCGACGGCCACATGCCTACCCAAGCCTCTGGTACACCTCATAACCCTAACCCTAGCATCAAATCTCCTAAGAATCTCCACAGTATTATCCTGCGACTCATTATCGGTAGCCACAATTTCGTACTCAACACCCAATTCGTCAAGCACAGGTAATAGACTATCTAGCGCCTTCTTCACGGTTCTTCCTGCATTGTATGTTGTCATGATTACAGATATCATAATAAAGGCGTAGAGACTTTAAACTTAATTACAACTTAAAGCGTTTCCCTAAGGAAATGAGCATTACAATGGGAAGGAATATTGAAGACATAAGGTTAGGGATTATATGCCCAATATACCCACCCAAATACGGAGGTGGACCTCGGCACGCCCATGAAATATTAATTAGATTAGTAAGAACATTTAACGATGTAGTATTACTCCCAAGCTCGGACACATTCCTAATCTTTAACAATGAAGCGGATAAAGAACAAGTACTAAGAACTATTGACCAATACAGAAGGCTAGGATTTGAAGTACCTGAAGTATTCGATGACTTATTAGGCAAGTTCAGGATTATGAGTTACGTAGAGAAGGCACGTAATGCTATTACATTAGGCTTTAATAAGAAATTAAGCAATGAATATTCAAGAATAAACAAAAAACTCGACATACTATTCGACCCCATATTCAATGACCTCGATATAATAATGCTTAGTAAGAAATTAAGCAATGGAAAATACGGATTCACTCACCAGAGCAACTTAACATCTAGGTACCTAATTGGCCGCCTCTGGAAGTATCTAAGGTACTCATGGCCCGCAATCTCACTCTATGGCCTAGCAATCCAGATACCACCATCAATAATGAATATGCACATGAGAAGGCTCATGGAAGTGCATGGCAAGCCGAGGTTTGTGGCTTTGCTAAGTAAGGGCCAGGCTGAGGTTTTAGGTGTTGATAGGTGGGGCGTTCCCTACTTCATTCTTAATCCTGCCAATGCTATTGATCCCGAACTGCTTAATCATAGGGGTATTGGGAAGGATGATTACCTGGTTTTTTACGCTAGAATGCACCCTGAAAAGGGAATTTTCGAATTACCTAAGATCATTAAAGTACTTAGGGATGAGTACGATGGGGATGTTAAGCTTAAGGTTATGGGTGCATTCCCAAATGATGGTGTTAGGCGCGTATTCTTTAGTCTCGTGAGGAGGTATGGTGTGGAGAATAATATTGAGTATCTGGGCTTCGTTAGCGAGGAGGAAAAACATGAAATTGTTGCTAAAGCTAAAGTCCTCATTTACCCATCGCATAGTGATTGGTTCTCCCTAGTGATCCTTGAGTCGTTAGCTCTTGGAACTCCTGTGGTTGCTTATGATATTCCTGGCCCTAAGTCCATATTTGGTGATTCGCCTGGTGTGTTGTTTGTTAGGGAGTTTGATGTTAGGGGTTTTGCTTTAATGGTTGCGCATGTGCTTGAGAACTATGATTACTATCTAAGGCTTATGCATTATGAGGAATTACTGGATTTCATAAGGCTCCATACATCGTGGGATTTAGTTGCCAAGCAAGTAATTGACTTGATTAAGAAATTTTCGGTTGAGTAAGCATTTCATGCGTTATGAATAATGATTTATTCAACGCCTTAAATACCCTATCAAGCATAAGATAATTAAGCAGGATAAGATCAGTGATTTTCACCCTCACATGAGGCGCCCTATAAAGATCCAGGCGAAACCCAAGTCTCTCCCTTACAACATTGGCTAACCGCTTCCCATCCAGAAAACCCCTATGCGCTCTGCAATACTCATCCCTAAATAGACACAGAACCTTATACCCAAAATCACGCCTAAACAGGTAAAATGGCTTAACCCATGAAAAACGTGTATCTAAAAGCATAATTAATGCCGTGTTAGCACGAAGACCGTAATAATTGATCACAGGCTTTGCCGTTAAGTTAGCATAGTGATAGCCGGATTTTATGGGTATGTAAGCTACCTTGTATCCTCTGTTCCATAGTATTAATCCTAGTAAGTCGTCGTCTATGTATAGGAATGTTTCGTCTATGAATGGTTTGCCGTCTGGGCAGGTTCTCCGTATTGCCTCAGCCTTAATTAGCATGTATGCTCCGTCTGCGTAGGTTACGTAGTGCGGCTTGTTTATTCCAGGACATTCATACTCAAAACTATCCCAACAAATACTACCAAAATCCCAGTGGTCTGTTGCATAACCACCTGCTGAGTATATCCTCCCACCATCACCGAGGTAAATCAACCCATTCGCTGCGGCTATTTTATCATCACCCTCCATGTAGTCAATCAATTCCCTCAGTGAGTTTGGCTCTAATACTATCGTTATTTAGGAGGGCTACGTACTTAGCCTCCAGATCCCTTGCCTCTCAACCAAGGTTCATGCCTCCGGCATAGCCCCTATTCGCATCGCTCCTAACGAACTTAACCCTAACACTGCTTGATTTTTTCTCCTCGATGAATTTCCTAATCCTCTCGAAACTACCATCACCCGACGCATTATCGACTACTATCACCCCGTAATCATCGAAGTCGAGACTCAGGGCTGACTCTATCGACCTCAGGGCTATGTCAATGAAGCCTGAGCTGTTGTAATTGAGCCAAATCAGTGAAGCCCTAACCATCAAGACAGAATCGGGGCATTACTTTTAAGGAATTCGTGTTAATGGCTCTTATGGGAGTTGTTGGTTTATAATCCTGAGTTGATAGGGATTACTTCATGGTTAATTCTTTGCTGGCATCAATATAGCGATTAACATATAGCCCAGGATGCATTGTGTGGTCGTTATAGTAATGCTTATTTGTTTTGTTGTTTCCTTGGTTTTCGATGACTGTTGTTGTTGGTTTTAACTGGCCTGATTGGCATGATAATGCTGTTGGTGTTATTGTTGATGGTGAGTTGGTTTTTGCCAGTGAGGAGGAGAGGTGGACGAGGCACAAACACTCACCAGAGGAACTGCCAATAAATGCCCTAAGGCAAGCACTCCAATTCCTAAAGAGGAGGTATGGAATAAAGCCGAAGGACATAGACGCATACGCCGTGCATTGGGATCCAAGACTTATGGCATCATTATTGAGACGTGAATTGGCATTAATATCATTTACATCCTTCGTGAAAAGTAGAATTCGCATTGATCTATTTGATATATTCCGGGGTGGTCTTGTTAATAAGGGTTTTGGTGCCCTGAGGCTTGGTTTTGTTTACCTTCGTGGTGATTACCTCGATTTTGTCCGTAGGTTTGTTAGGTTTGTTATTCACTCAATTGGTGAGGATGTTCCCGATAACATTAGGATAATCCCTGTCCCTCACCACCTTACCCATGCTGCCTCTGCCTACTACTTCAGTGGTTTCAATAACGCGACTGTCTTGACTGTAGATGGCACTGGTGAGTTTGAGGCTACTGTTGTTTGGAGGGTGAGGGATGGTGAGTTTGAGAAGGTGGCCTCAATACCCACAGTCTATGGTTCACTCGGCTTTCTATATGAGGAGGTTTGTGCCAAGGTTGGTTATGACTTTCTCGAGGGTCCTGGTAAGGTTATGGGCCTCGCACCATACGGTAAGGCAAGCAAGTACTATGAGAAGCTCAAGTCCTTCATAAGGTTTGACGATAGGGATTACCCGTTTAGGTTTGTTGTCCCTGGTAGGTGGAGGGTTAAGGGTGGCGATTTTTTGAACCCTATAGATTCATTGCTAACTCTCTCTATCCTGGTGGTAGGGTTTCTTGGGATCCTCATGGTGATTTGCATCCTGATGCTGTTGGTCTTGCCTGGGCTGTTCAGTCCGTGACTGAAGAAACAATGCTTCATTTGGCCAGGTGGGCTAGGGAGCATACGGGTGAGGATAAGCTTGGTCTCGCTGGTGGTGTTGCTCTTAATGCTAAGGCTAACATGGTTATTCACTACTCCAAGTTGTTCAATGACATGTTCATATTCCCAGCAGCCAATGATGCCGGTACGCCTATTGGTGCCGCTGCCTACGTTTATGAGCACGTACTTGGCGGAAAGATGAAGAGGGGGAGGCTTAGGACTGTTTATTTGGGTCCTGAGTATAGCGACGAGGAGGTTAGGAAGGTTGTTGAGAGGGGAGGATGGAGTGCGAGGTATGTTGGTGATGATGTTAATGAGGTCGTTGACTTAGTAGTCAAGGGTTTTGTTGTTGCTTGGTATCAGGGTAGGGCTGAGCTTGGACCAAGGGCTCTTGGTAACCGCTCAATCATTGCTGATCCTAGGAGGAGGGATATGTGGGGTGTTGTGAATAGGATTAAGGGTCGTGAGTGGTGGAGGCCACTGGCACCATCACTGCTTGAGGAGGATGCGAACAAGTACTTCATAGACCCGGTGCCTCACCAATTCATGATTTTGATGTACAAGTACAAGCCGGGCATGTGCGAGGTTGTTCCGGCAGTATGCCACGTAGATCAAACAGCAAGACCACAAACAGTAAACAAGGACGAAAACAAGACTTGGTATGAGCTCATAAAGGCATTCAAGGACGTGACGGGAGAAGGAATCATACTAAACACAAGCTTCAACCTAGCAGGAGAACCACTAGTAGAAACACCACAAGACGCAATAAAAAGCTTCGCCCTCGGCGGCTTCAAAGCAATATACCTACAAGGATGGTTAATACAGAAGTAGCCCATGTCTTGCGATTAATCATTAGCTGGCGTTAAACATTACTTGGCTGAGTACGGCTTTACTCATAATATTAGCATTGAGGTAATAGTACTGAATCATGTTATGCTCAGTAAGGCTTTAGGTGTGTGATTACGCATAATATTTAAAACGGAGTAATTATTTATTGCGTGATTAAGGTGTCATTATATATTACTGATATACTAACAAAGGTTAAGGCGGCCTTGGCTAGTCGTTACGTATTTGATAATTGGTTCTCGCTATTGATTAAGTTCGCCTTAACCAGGCTTGGCTTCAATGTCAAGCTCGTAGCTAGGGTTGGTGATTGTACCCTTGAGTTAAGTCCTGAAGTCTTTGAGAGGTTTGTCGGTAGGTTTTCGCGTGGTTTATTTAAATCCATTGAGCGTGTTAATGGTAGGTTGTTTATAAATGGTGTTGAGGTCGACAGTATCAATGATTTAATTTACAATGTGGGGACCTGGGCTAGGGTGCTCGGTTGGGTTTATGATCCAGTAAATAAATATTGGTTTAAAAACAACGTAAAACTTAAGCAAATACACGATGCTGTTTTCTATGTTTTTGATTATGGTGATTACGAGCCATTGAATGTTAAGGGTAAGATAGTGATTGATGTTGGTGCCTTCGTTGGCGACTCAGCCATATACTTCGCCCTTAGGGGTGCTAAGAGGATAATAGCGATTGAGCCTCACCCTGGTGCCTTTGCTGAGATGCTCGATAACATCAGGCTAAACAATCTAGAGAGCGTGATTATCCCAATCAACGCCGGCTTGGCCAGTAGGCCTGGTAAGATATGTATTGGGAATATCGGTGTTGAAGCTACTAGCGGCATATACCATGGGCCTGGTGATTGCCCCAACGCCATCCCAGCAGTAACACTTGGTGAGTTGATGGATAGGTTCGGTATTGGTCCCAATGACGCCGTGCTTAAGATGGATTGTGAGGGTTGCGAGCATGATGTAATCCTCAATGATTACGAGCACGTTAGGCTATTCAGGGAGTTAATCCTCGAGTACCACTCAAATGCAAATAAATTGCTTAAGGTGCTAAGCAAGGACTATAGATGCGATGTGAGGGGCATCAAGATCCTCGGAATTATGCACTGCACCAGGAAGTAGGTTATATACTTACAGGGATGGTTGATACAGAAGTGACTCCTTGCTGAATGATTAAGTTACGGTCATAGAAAACATTGACCGCCAATACATGGGGAGTGAGATTAAGCATTTTAAGGTAAACTCCTACACAATCAGGAATGCCATCACGTGTTACCAAGGCGTTAATGATTATTAAGGGAGCTTTGTATAGTCGTTACGTATTTGATAATTGGCTCTCGTTATTGATTAGGTTCGCCTTAACCAGGCTTGGCTTCGATGTTAGGCTCATGGCTAGGGTTGGTGATTGTACCTTCGAGTTAAGCCCTGAGGTTTTTGGATGTCTTGCGGTTAGGGCTTCATATGGAGCGGTTGAGATTAGTTGTGTTGATGGTGAGTTGTACATAAATGGTAAAAGATATGAGTATCAGGGTGTGTGGGTGTATGACAAGTCCTGCAATTGCTATGTTAAGAATAACGTGAGATTTAAACAAATACACTGGACAATATACCAGGTTTTTGACTGCGGCGAGTACGAACCATCGAATGTTGAGGGTAGGGTTGTTGTCGACATCGGCGCCTACGTTGGCGACTCAGCCGTCTACTTCGCCCTTAGGGGTGCTAGAAGGGTTGTTGCTGTTGAACCACACTCCGGCGCCTTTGCCGAGATGCTCGATAACATTAGGCTAAATAACATGGAGGGTGTGATTATACCGGTCAATGCTGGCTTGGCTAGCAAGCCTGGCAAGGTATGCGTTAATAATGTCGGTATTGATGCGACCGGTTTCATATACCATGGGCCTGGTGATTGCCCCAACGCCGTCCCAGCGGTAACGCTCGGAGAATTAATCAATAGGTTCAATATTAACCCTAGCGATGCGGTGCTTAAGATAGATTGTGAAGGCTGCGAATTCGACATAATACCAAATGATTACGAGCACGTTAGGCTATTCAGGGAGTTAATCCTCGAGTACCACTATCCAGGGTTTAATAGGTTGGATGATTTACTGGTTATATTAAATAGGGACTACAAATGCGAGGTAAGGGGCTATAAAATAAAGGACTATAAAAATGGCGCACTCATACACTGCATCAGGAAGTAAGCTAATGCTTATAGCGTTTCTACATATGTTAAGCGCCACTGGTTGTCTAGTCGCTGAGGTAATGAGAAAATGCGCCGGTGGTACTTGGTTGAGGTATACATTGAATTTTTGTTATTAGGTTTGGGTCTCATGGTTCGGTGTTGGGTAATGCCTAGTCCTTGCTGCTCCATATGAAGTAAAACTTTTGCATATCCCTTATGTACCGCCTAATTGAGGGGATTGGTGTATGCTTAAGTATTGTGTTCGGTGATTTTAGGAAAATGGGTGACCTAGTGAGGTGATAAAAATACACCAACATTAACGTTAATTAAGTGTGTATTTGTATGGTGCTAAAAACCTTAAGTGCGTATATTGCATCGTCTGAGCTTGGTTTGATGGTTCCCTTAAACCTAAGCCCTGACTCGGTGATCATCGGTATGAAGTCCTCGGGACTTGAACCCTCACTATTTTCAACAAGAACAACATAAGGAGTGCCTTGGGAGGGGCTTGTTTTGAGGCATTAATAAGGCCGATAAGGAGGGCAGAAATTTCAATAAGGGGCAGGGCTATATGATTGCTATTGAGGACTTAATGCGGGGGTCTCTGTCCTGTTCTTCATGAGCGTTGGTGGTGTTCTTGAGGTTGGTGGTGAGTTTGTAAATGGCAGCGTCAAGCCTAGGGAGTACGTAGGTATTGGTGTTGACCTGATGGGTACGTTGATGTTGTATTGCTGGTGGGGTTTGTTGGTTGTTTTGGTTCTGGGTCTTCATGTTGTGGTGTCTATGGAGATTGTTGGGCATGTTCTCGATTGGGGGCTCGTTATTAATGGCATGATTGTTGTGTCTGAGCGTGGTGGTCTCCTCTATTAATCAAATGTTTAGAAGGGAAGTCAGGAGATTTGACTCAGGGGTATGTCTCAGCAGCCTTAGCAACAATCTCCAGCGGCTCCAGTAGTTAGCATCAAATCAACCCTACGCTTAGGTATAGCCCTCTCCAGTAGTGCGTTTATGTGGTCCTCGGGGCTCAACCCAAGGGAGTCGGCTAACTCTAAAATCCTCATGGTGATGGAACCGCTGAGGCATAGTGAATTAGACATTAGCGGTGGGGTTGCATTTAACGTTTTTAAGCATTATAGTGGGTTTGGTCATGGGTGTGGTTGTTCCCATTATTGTCTTTGTGTTGTTTCTTGTTTTATCAGTGCTTCGTATATTTTGCCCATTAGGTCGTATAGGTTGTCTATTCTCTTGTTTATGCTCTCCCTCATCTCGTTCACGTCCTTAACCAACCCATCAATCCTCTTGTTAGTCTCATCAATCCTCCTATTCACCTCATCAATCCTCTTATTCGTCTCCTCTATTCTCCTGTTTAATGCCTCGTAATTCTTGCCCACTAAATCGTAGAGGGCATCAATCCTCTTATTAGTCTCATCGATTCTCTTGTTTGTTTCCTCAATCTTCCTAATCAACTCATTATTCATCGCATCAATCCTCTTATTAGTCTCGTCAATCTTCCTACTTAATACCTCATAATTCTTGCCCACTAGATCATAGAGTGCATCAATCCTTTTGCTTAATGAGTCGTTTATTGCATCAATTCTCTTATTAGTCTCATCAATCTTTTCAACCAACCTATTGTTTATCTCGTCGATCTTCTTAATTAATGAGCCGTTAACCTCATTAATCCTACTATTCAGTACCTCGTAATTCCTACTCATCATTTCATAGAGTGCGTCAATCCTCTTGTTAGTCTCGGTTACATCCTTCCTAATCTCCCGAAACAAACCAAGCATCAACACAACCAAATCCTCAGTAGATAACTTCTTGCCCTCACCAACCTTCCTCAAGACAGCTTCTAGGGCTTTGTCAATGGCGGATGTGGCGATCGACTCCACCATCAAAACAAAAACACACCCAAGCATTAATAAGGCTTTAGTCCACACCCCACAAACACAAAACCACACAAATCAACGCCCTGAAATGAGGGGTCCTGTACATTAAACACTAGAGGGTATCAAGAGCTTTGTGCTCCCTTTACTGAACATCACCGCTGGTGGTCGTAATTACTGAGAATACCAGCTACTAGGACATGAGGAATAAGGTTAAGCTATTATGGTCTCGAAGCTTTAATCCATCTCTAAATACCTTAAATTTAAAATAATACATTGAGTGAGGCGTATTCGCAATCAATTATTCACCCCGACGCTGCTTCAGTAACCTCTCAATCAATTCCACGTACTCCTAAGCCATATCTATTAATGGTCTATGTTCCACCTCCTCGTAGGTTAACCCGTAGAGGCAGCCTCCATGTAACCTATCCCTCACGTCGATATAGTACGAAGCCCACCTAGACGTCAGTTATGTTGCTGGGAATGGAGGTACAGTAACACTCAACATACAAATCTACATGCCGGCTAAAGCTGGGCGGGGAGGAATGGGCGGGAGCATTGTTAAGATTTACCGTTTCTTATATGAGGGTTTTCTTGGGTGGTGTGTAGATTGCGTGGGTTTGTTAGTTAGGTTGTGAGGGGTTTATTGGTGGGTTGGTGTTTGGTGTTGTGTGTTTAATATTTAAATTTGTATTGTTTTTAGTGGTTTTGTGATTCGATGAGGCGTGAGGGTGCTGTTGCTGGTGTTTTGTTGAATTACCTGCCTACGGCGGCGAATTACGTGTTAGCCATTGTGTACATAGTTGTTTTGACTAGGTACATACCCCTGACCCAGTATGGTTATTACAATGCGTTGTTTGCGATTGTCAATACGATTGGTGCCGTGATTCCAATACCTGGGATTAACAGTGCGATTGCTAGGGAGGGTGCCATAGAGTTTGCCAGGGGTCGTGATGCCAGGCCCTATTTTGCTGCCTCGGTTTTTATGTCATTGGTTATGTCGGTCATATATGCCGTAGCCCTGGTTGCCGCTGTACCGATATACCTGGGTAATGGTATACCGCCCTGGCTCCTTGGCACCGTCTATGTATACATAGGGGCAGTGATTGCCCAATCCCTTGCTGGCGCCCTCGGGCTTTACCTGTGGTTGGTGGGTAGGGTTGCGACCCAGGGTGCTGGGGCTACCATAGGTATGCTTGTGCTTAGGGGTTTCGAGGTTGCCCTAATTGTAATCATGCGTAATGTCTATGCCATAGCAATATCCACACTGCTTGGTTCGCTTGCCCAATTGTTCTATTACCTAGTTAACGTTGGTTTCATGCCAAACCCGATTAGGGGGTTGGGGACTGTTCTATCTGGCATTAAGGGTTTTCTCGAGCTTGGTCTTCAGTCGTGGGTTCTTGGTTACGTTGGTACGTTAATAACCAGTGTGATGACCTACCTGGTCTATAGGTACCTGGGCCCTGGATCCACGGCGATTTATGGGCTGGCCCTCGCCATGATAGGCTCGGTAACGGCAATGGGGCCGGCGGTATCCACTGTCTTGAGTAGTAGGGTTTCTCATGGTATTGGCGTTGGCGTTAACGTGGGTAGGGTCTTTAGGGATTTCGCCATACCCTCCTTCATAGCCTCCGCGTTGATGGCTCAATTAGTAGTGCTGGCGTTGCCTATTCTGCCTAGGTTGGGTATAGTTAATGGTGATTACATTCAATCAATACCCTACGCCTCAGCCCTGTTTGGTTCAGCACCGCTTTTCGTGGCAGTCACGGTCTACTCATCGTATTACTGGGTCGTTGGTCGTGGTTGGTATGCTGTGATGAACAACCTGGTTGGGTTGGGTGTGGGTATTGCCACGTACGTGGCATTGCACGGCCTAGGCCTCTACATGGCTGTGGTTAGTATCTACATAATCAACGTGATAACCCTAATAGCCTATTGGACACTTGAAAGGTGGAGCTTGAGGAGTAAGGCCGTGCTGGCTGTAGGACTAGCCCTAGCCCTAACACTAGCATCATCATGGCCACTACCGATTGGGGACGCACCAATCACCTGGCCCACGGTGCAGTTAATAATGATCATAGCAACCACAGCCATAGCCTACATGACCAAGCCACTACCAACAACCATACTCAACCAAATACCCAAGCCACTCAAACCACTACTAAAACCCTTCACAACCCCATCTCAGTAATTTCCTCCTTACTCCGTGCCAATAATGAAGGTAAGCCCGCTCCCTCTGGGGCCTGTGGAGAAGGTTTAGAACTAAAGGGCAATCCTCAGTTTGAAAAAGTCCCGTTGCGCCGGCCCTAAACGCCCATGAACCACCACCTAACCAAGGCGGACAAGGGAAAGCACGGATAAACCGCAAAACGGCAAGGAGGCCGGTCTAAACTAGATGTATGATGATTATCTCAGAAAATTTAAAAGAGGCTAAGCTTTAATTAATTTCTGAGTTTAATTATGAGTCCGAGAAGAATCGTTAGAGTTAGTAAGAAACGCACAATATACATACCCAAGGAGATCGCGGATAAAGTCGGAATTAGCGAGGGCACGTACCTGGAGTTGGTTGTTGAGGATAATAAGCTCGTTATGATACCTATACCAGACCCCTTCTGGCTTGCGCTAAAGGGACCCAAGTTCGCTAGCATGAGCGTTGATGAGATTGAGAAGATAAGCGAGGAAGAGCAACGGGTGTTTATGAATGAAGGCTCTCAAAATTCTTCTTGACACATCATTCCTCCTCCCAATAGTTGGTGTTAAGGTTGAGGGTGACGTCGATGATTTGCTAAAGAGATTATGGGTTAAATTCAGGAATAGAGAGGTTGAGATATACTATACGGAATTGAACCTACTCGAAATCTCATGGATACTAAGTAGGAGAGCTTATGATCCAAGGATTCAGCAATACTTAAGGCAATAGAATTAAGGAGGCAGGGATTTAACGATATCATTGACCTAATGCTTTACGTGGTAGCTCACGATAACAACCTAAACTTTCTAACGATAGATAAGAGACTCATTAAATTCCTTAAGGCAATAAATGAGGACGTCAGCATTATATTATCTTCAATCTAAAGAAAGATGAGCGAATCAGCGTTTTTCACCTAAAAACTAACTGCTGATGAGTTCCCTGAGCGGTGTTGGTATCTCGATTCCCCATTTTTCGAATGCGTCCTTGATACTTATTACTCTGCAGTCCTCGGTACCATAGATAGTCTTTAGTTTGTCTACATTACGGCAATAATCAGGGTGTAGTTTTGGTAGGTTGTCCCATACCCACCTGGCTGTTATGGGGAATTTATCGAGTAGTGTGTTGAACATTAGCCACGCGATGAGCCTGATTTCATGGAACGCTCCCAAGCCCGTCCTAAGGGGAATGAAGTTCAGGAAGAACTCCCTCACGTTCATCTGCACCCAAACCCTGCTAGCCATTGCGTTTGGTAGGATGTACCTAGCGTCCTCAGGCTCCATGGAACTCCTGGCACCCACGTAAGCATGACCCACATTCTCCAAGTAACTCCCCAATTCACTGGCTAGCTTGGGTGGTAAGACGTATCGCAACTGCCCCTTGGCATAGTCCACATACCTCTGGCTCTCCTGCCAATACGAAGCAACCCTATGCCTAACCAACTCGTGCGTAAACGCCCTACTACCCTCAATGAACCAGGACGCACCCATGAACTCCAACACGCTGTGGTGGCCATCCCTGAGGAAATTGGTTATCCTACGCCTAACAATGTCTGGGTTCTTCCTGACCCTATCCAGGGCATCCTCGATACTATAGGCCCTATAGACAACGTCGGTCATTGCCGCTACCAACTCCTCACCACCCCACGTAAACACCAACATAACCCTCGGACTAATTATGTTAACCATACCCAACCCAAGTCTCTGCACGGAGATTAATAACCCACTCTGGCTTTAAGCCACGCATTTATTAAAGGAGGTATTATGGAACTACAACACATCCCTCCTAAGTACGCCCTTACCCCTATGGGCCTCCTGATTCCTTAACCACTGCATCAGGAACTTATTATAGCATTCCTCCGAACAAAATACCCAGGGTCTATTTACACAGCATGTCTTAACCACTATGGGTTGTCCAATAATTACCTTACCGCAGTAAGTGCACCTAACCTGCCCCGTCCCTGTGTTCAATAAGAATGGCATAATGAATCAATAACAATGTTATATTTAAAGGTTATGGGCATGCCAGGCTTTGTGTGTCTAAAAAATGCTTATAAATGGATAATTATTAACCCATAACCAAGTGATTGTTTATGGCTAAATCACCAATAACCGAATCTGAGATAACAAGGGCTATAGTGAGGTATGCACTGAAGGATTTGGATGAGTACTCAAACGTTGATGTCTTAATCGTTGGTGCCGGTCCCTCGGGCATGACTGCAGCCTACTACCTGGCCAAGGCTGGGTTGAAGACCTTGGTTATTGAGAGGAGGTTCAGTTTCGGTGGTGGTATTGGTGGCGCCGCGAACCACCTGCCTAGGATTGTTGTTGAGTACCCAGCCTCCGAGATCCTGAGGGAGGTTGGTGTTAGGCTTGTTGAGTACAGTGATGGCTTGTTCGTTGTCGACCCCGCTGAGATGATTGCGAAACTGGCGACCAAGTCCATTGATGCTGGGGCTAAGTTCCTATTGGGTGTGCATGTTGATGATGTGATATATAGGGATAATCCACCCAGGGTTGCTGGTGTGGCGATCATTTGGTCAACAGTACAGATGGCAGGTATTCACACAGACCCAATATTCATAGAGGCAAGGGCTGTCGTCGATGCGACAGGGCATGACGCTGAGGTCGCCGCGGTAGCCTCTAGGAAAACCCCTGAGCTAGGCATAGTATTGCGTGGCGAGAAGTCGGCTTTCGCGAGCACCGCCGAGGATTTGGTTGTTAAGTATACGGGTAAGGTTGTCGAGGGACTCTACGTTACAGGCATGGCTGTAGCTGCCGTCTATGGATTACCAAGGATGGGCCCCATCTTCGGCTCCATGTTGCTTAGTGGTAGGAGGGTTGCGGAGTTGATAATCAATGATTTAAAGGGCTCAGCCTAGTAGGTGCAATTTAGCTTAGTTAATATTTATTCCTAAATGCCGTAATTTGTTGAAAGTTGAAACATGTACGTTAATGTATTACTTATAGTAAAATGAGGAGTAATTTTGAGATGGATATGTAATGGCATTTATTAATGTTTTGCGGTTTCACTTTTAACTTTGATTGGTGGTGATGTTAGTAATGGTATTGGTCTGTTAAAGACCTCTTGGGCGATTAATGCGAATGCCGTGTACCAAGCGAGGGATGCCGTTATTATCCCCATGTAGCCGCCGGCGATTGTTAACCCAGCGGCTAATAAAAAGAATGTTAACCATAATGTAAGGAATACAAACCATAGGGCCCAGTTAAGTCTAAAGGTGTAGATCCAGAAGATGAATGTGAAGACCCCGAAGGCGGCAAGCACGGCGCTCAGGCCGGCGGGGCTAATGGTTATTAAGCCCATATAGGCAAGCAGGACTGTTATGAAGTACCACTCCCAGAAGGCACCATATGTAAAGAATGCGGCGTAGCCAAACGTATTACCAGCCCTCCACTCGAGAATCCCAGCCAATAGTTGGGCGAGTCCTCCGTAAAATGCCGCAAGCCCTATAACCACGTCTGAGCCGGCCGTTATTATGTGGGCATTAAATAGGCTGAGCACCAATGTGGTTAATGCAAAACCAGAGAGACCAAGCGGTGCTGGATTAGCAGTTTCTCCGTCATAAAATCACCCTTGCTTACTAAGTTTTTCGATCTCTGCCTTGAACTCCTCGTAAGCCTTCTTTACCTCCTCAACACTTGCCTCGTCTTCTAACGTGGTTACATCACCGAGTGGTTGCCCAGTCACGACAGCCTTTACTAGTCTCCTCATTATCTTGCCGCTCCTGGTCTTGGGTAGCTTGGTTACGAAGAATATGCTCGACAACGTGGCTATTGGACCCACAAGCTCCCTAACCGTATTATTCAACTCAGCCTTTAATTGATCGCTCGGTTGCACGCCCTGCCTAAGCACGACATACGCCACGGGGATCTCACCCTTAACCGGATCCGGTACTCCGACAACCGCCGCCTCAGCCACCGCTGGGTGCTGTATTAATGCCGATTCCAACTCGTAGGTCCCAAGCCTGTGCCCAGCCACCTTAATGACCTCGTCAGCCCTACCAAGTATCCAGAAGTAGCCCTCCTCATCCTTAACCGCGTAATCACCTGCATAAAACATCCCCGGGAACTTACTCCAGTACGTCCTCACGTACCTATCTGGGTCCTTCCATATGGTCAGTAACATGCCCGGCCACGGCCTCTTAATCACTAGGTAACCCCTCTGCCCCGGCGGCACTGGTTTACCGTTATCGTCAACTACATCAGCATCTATACCAGGTAATGGTGGGCCGTTCGTACCCGGCTTCAGCGGCACTAGGGCGAGGCCTGGCGCATGCGATATCAAAATTCCGCCCGTCTCCGTCATCCACCACGTGGATCCAAACGGGACCTTCTCCCTACCGGCAAGTTTCCAAAGCCAGCGCCAGGCCTCTGGGTTTATGGGTTCGCCGACTGAGTGCATGAGCCTTATTGTGGATAGGTCGTGCTTCTTAACCCAGTCATCGCCAAACCTCATCAACGTCCTAATGCCTGTTGGACTTGTGTAAAGAATAGACGCGCCATACCTCTCGACAATTGCCCACCACCTGTCTGGGTTCGGGTAGTCCAGGGCTCCCTCGAACATGATTGTGGTCATACCCTCGAGTAGTGGTCCAAATACAATGTAACTATGGCCTGTCACCCACCCTATATCGGCTGTGCAGAAGTGTATATCATCCTCCCTGGCATCGAAGACCCACTTCATTGTTGCGTGGAGTAGCACCATGTAGCCTCCCGTATCGTGAACTATGCCCTTGGGCTTGCCTGTGGTTCCTGATGTGTACAGTATGTATAGTGGGTGTTCGCTCTCCACCGGCTCTGGCTCGACGTAGGTGTTCATTGGTACGTCCACCATGACCTCATGCCACCAGTAGTCCCTGCCCTTGACCATGTTGATGTCCGTTAACCCAACCCTCCTGTAAACAATGACGTTCTTAACCGTGGGCGACTGCTCAAGGGCCTTATCCACAATATCCTTCAGCCTAATCACCTTGCCGCGCCTATAGCCTCCGTCGGCCGTGATGACAAGCTTAGCCTCTGCATCGTTTAACCTGTCGGCAAGGGCTTGGGCTGTGAATCCGCTGAAGACCACTGTGAATGTTACACCTAGCCTGGCTGCTGCGAGCATTGCTATGGGTAGCTCGGGTATCATGGGTAGGTATATGCCTATGGTGTCGCCCTTCTTCAAACCGAACTTATTCTTTAGTACGTAGGCTAGCCTATTCACTTCACGATATAGGTCGTAGTACGTCAGCTTCCTAACCTCCGTGGGGTTGCCTGATTGATCGACAGGCTCGCCCTCCCAGATTATGGCAACCTTATTCTTACGCCCACCCTTAACGTGCCTATCCAGGGTTAGGTATGAGGCATTCAACCTACCACCAACGAACCATTTATAGAACGGTGGCTGTGGATCCGCAACGAGCACCCTGTCCCAGGGCTTGAACCACTCAAGTTCCCTTGCTACGTTTGACCAGAACGCCTCAATGTCCCTGAGGCTCTCCTCGTGTATCTTTCTGTATTCCTCAGGATCTACGGCTCTTTCCTTACCGATTTCGGGTGTTAACTTTTCCTTGAAGGGTAGAGCCCAGGTTACGGACATAGATGCCTCACTTTTTAAATAAACTCCTAATTAAGTTTTATCACAATATTCTTAACTGATAATCATAAAGTATTACAATGATCTAATTAAAGTGTGGAATTACACCGGATAAATGTCAAATAGGCTTCCTACTACTGAATACGTACTCAGCATGCCTCTCGAGGTAATTAACCATGAGCCTTGCATTGTTTATTTTCTCATCAATCTCCCTAATCCTGGGCTTAACCTCCTCATTATACGTCCTCCAAGCCCTGGAGCTCAACGTCCTGGTTAACAACGCAGTCCTATACATGGCAATAACCTCTGTTGGTCTTAATTCCCAGGGTAGCCTTAACTCCTCAAGCTTCCTAACCTGCGCATACTTGGTTCTACCGATCTCCACGGCATGTATGTGATGGGCTAGTAGGTGTATTATTGTGTTCATGTCCACCCTGTAATTGATTAGTATTGTTGCTTCCTCAGGTAAGTACCTACCCGCAATGCCCTGACACCGTTTATCCTCACCCACGAATTCGCCGCACTCGTTAACCAAGTTTATTGTGGCTACGACCTTGGGTTTCTCTATGTTCATTCCTTCAGCGATTCCCTCAAGGATACCTTCAACACTGCTCTCAATGTCCTCGAGGGGTTTTAGTATTGAGTTCTCGATCTCTGTAAGTACTTGGTTCACGAAATCCCTACCGGCAGACATTGTGTAGCAAGCAATGGTTAGAGTTTATGAACCTTACGTAAATGTTGATTGCGGTATGCCATGGGAATATAAAATGCAAAAAAATGCATAGAAAACAATCACTTTAAGCTGCGCCATTAATGGGTTGTTGTGAGGGTTGGGGAGTTGACGGTGGATTTACGGGGCGTGGGTTGCCCATACGGTAGTACATTGGCTATACAGCACTTTAGGGATGCGCCGGTTAGTTCCGTAATAACGTTCCTGCTTGATGATGAGGAGTGCTTCTTAACCCTGAAGAGACTGTTCCCATTGCTTGGACAGAGGGTTGTTAAGACTAGCTCACAGGGTAAAACGTACATGCTTTCCGTACTGAAGGTGAGGCTTTTCTAGGCGTAAAATGGGCCTGGAGGTAATGCATTTTAGGCTGTGGTTTAGCCCGTTGATGTGTCCTTTGATAAGCCTGGTTACCTAATCGGGCGTGGTTTCGTATATACTGATTATAGGCCCCAGTTTCCTCGGTATTACGGTTACACGGTTAGGCATGTAAGGATTAGGGTGAGGATCGACGCTAGTAATAAGTCGATTAATGGACATGTAGAGTACTCAATTAATGTAACCACGGAGAGGGGCTACATAGAATTTGATGCGGCAGAGATGGGGGTTAAATCGGTGAGGGTTGATGGAACCGAGGCTAGGTATGAGTATGATGGTAAATCCCTGAGGGTCTATGTTGGTTCTGGCGATCACGTGGTCTCGGTGGAGTACGAGGCCAAGCCCAGGAAGGGCCTCTACTTCGTGATGCCTGATGAGTATTATAGGGATAGGGTTCCCATGGTCTGGACCCAGGGTGAGAGTGAGGATAATCATTACTGGATGCCCTTACCTGACTATCCCAATGCCAAGTTCACCAGCGAGATGGAGATCATTGTTCCGAAGACCTGGATTGCAGTGTCCAATGGCGTTTTAGTGGAGAGTAAGGACCTCGGCAATGAGACCTTGTGGCATTGGAAACTCGATAAACCGCACTCAGCCTACCTAATAGCCTTCGCCGCCGGCGAGTTTGAGGTTATTAGGGATAATTGTGATGGCGTGCCAATAGAGAATTACGTGCCGAGGGGCATGGTTGATAGGGCTAGGTTCACGTTCCATAGGCTCTGCGATATGATCAAATTCTACAGCGAGTACACAGGCGTTAAATACCCATGGCCGAATTACAAGCATGCTGCAGTCAGCGAATTCATATATGGCGGTATGGAGAACACGACAATAACGATAATAACAGACACAACACTGCACGATGAACACGCCCACTGCCCTGGCGGTAAATTCCCCTGTCCAGGTATGGAGGATTTCACTTCAGATGGATTAATAGCTCACGAACTGGCTCATCAGTGGTTTGGTGATTATGTGACGACTAAGGATTGGGCCAATATCTGGCTTAATGAGGCGTTCGCGACCTACTTCGAGGCCATGTATACCGAGCATGCCAAGGGCCGTGATGAGTTCATTTACGAGCTTTACCAAAACCTTAGGTCGTACCTAAATGAGTATGGTAATAGGTACGCGAGGCCTATCGTGACTAGGCTGTATAGGGATCCCGAGGAGACGTTTGATAGGCATACGTACGAGAAGGGAAGCTTGGTCCTCCACACCCTACGTAACCTGCTCGGCGATGAGGCATTCAGAAGGGGCATAAACCTATACCTAACGAGGCATGCCTACGGCAATGCTGATACGGAGGACCTCAGGAAGGCGCTCGAGGAGGCTTCTGGGCAGCCGCTGGACTGGTTCTTCACACAATTCGTATACTCGGCAGGCCACCCCGTGATTAAGTATTCGTGGAGTTATGACCCGAGTATCAGGATGATTAGGTTGAGTATAAGCCAAACCCAGGGTGAGGATTCATACCCGATCTATAGGCTGCCGCTCGAGCTCGAGATCGGTTATTCCGGCGGTAGGACTGAGACGTTTAGGTTCGAGCTTAATGAGAGGGATGCTACGCTATACATACCAGCCAGCGAGAAACCGCAGTACGTATGCCTTGATCCACAGTTTAAGGTTGGTGTTAAGGCTGTGAATGCGGATAAGGGTGTCGAGGAGGCCCTGGCTGAGTTAGGAAGTGGTAACTTGCCGTGTAGGTTGGAGGCCATTGATGCCCTGGCCAGGGTCGGTAGCGCGAGGGCTGTTGAGGGGTTAAGCAGTGCGCTGCGTAATGATAAGTTCTGGGGCGTTAGGGCTGAGGCGGCAAGGGCATTGGGTAGGGTTGGTACCGACGAGGCCTTGAAGGTGCTAATTAACGCATTAATCGCTGAGCAGCACCCGAGGGTTAGGCAGGTAATTGTGGAAGCCCTAGGTAACTTTAGGGGTAAGGTTGAGGCGGCTAAGGCGTTGGTCGAGGTTCTTGAGAACACCAGGGAGAGCTACTACGCTAGGTATAGGGCTGCCCAATCCCTTGGCAAGGTCGGGATTGCCGAGTACGGTAAGTACCTGGTTAAGGCCCTTGATTACCCGAGCCATAATTACGTCATAACCCAGGGTGCATTGCAGGGTTTGGCTGAGCTTGGTTCTGAGGATGCCGTGAGTACATTGTTGAGTTATACCGAGCTTGGTAAACCAACCCCCGTTAGGGTTGCTGCTGTGCAATCCCTCAGCAAGTTCGTTAGTGATAGGAGGGTTTATGATAGGTTGAGGATGTTACTTAAGGATCCATACTTTAGGGTTAGGTTTGCGGCCATAGCGGCTGTGGAGGGTGCTCTTGATCCGAGGTTCCTCGATGTGCTCGATGAGTTGTCGGTGAGGGATTTGGATGGTAGGGTTAGGCGTTATGCAAGGGATGTGGCTAGGAGGATTAGGGATCAGTTGCAGAGGGGTGTTGAGTATGCGAGGCTAAGGGAGGAGATTGATAGGATTAGGGAGGAGCAGAGGAGGTTGATGGATAGGCTGGATAGGCTAGAGTTCAAGGGCTAATGCATTAACTTAGCTATAAAAACTACGTGGCTACCCGACTTGGCAACCCTCTCTACAACATCGTAATTCTTAAACAAAATCTCCTCAAACCTAGACCTTAACTTCTTAGGAACAACAATCTGCAGTAACCCACCGGGTTTCAGGTGCTC
The DNA here is from genome assembly GCF_002078205.2 of Vulcanisaeta sp. EB80. Lineage (NCBI taxonomy): Archaea > Thermoproteati > Thermoproteota > Thermoprotei > Thermoproteales > Thermoproteaceae > Vulcanisaeta > Vulcanisaeta sp. EB80. The sequence goes on along the minus strand of NZ_LCWN02000005.1, from coordinate 34,659 downwards.
CCTGGCACCAATTATTAATCTCCTATTTAGCTCGAGGCCTGCCGTTATTGGTGGGTTTGATATTACCGTGTTGAATCTCTCGCCAACTACGGCGTTGTAGAGATCACCCCAACGAACCTCCGCATTACTTACGCCATTAATCCTGGTATTCATCATGGCGAGTTTAACGGCTAGCTTATTGATGTCAACCATGACAACCCTACCCTTTGGTGCTAGTTTCGCGGCCACTATACCTAGAACACCGTAGCCACAGCCCATGTCTAGGATATCCCAATCACTCATTATGACCATATTCTCAGCCAACAACCTAGTTCCCTCATCAACGTGCTCGCTCGAGAAGACACCAGGGGCTAGCACTAGGGTCAGTGGTATGCCCCTAATTATGGTCCTAATCTTCCTAACCCTCAGTTCCTTAAATGTGGGTTCCTTATCGTAATAATGCACAGTTTAGGGTCTAACCGCGTAATTAATACCTTACTTGGCTCTAAACTATTCGATGATTGCTTTTTAAGCTTACTAAATGTCGAGCAAATTGATGAGGAGAGGTGCATTCATTGGTTACTTATCGATTTACGTAGTATCCGCATCCCTCAATTACTTCTTCGTGAAGTTCGGACTTCGTTATGCAACGCCATTGAGTTACATGGCGATTAGGTATCTGTTGGCTGGCATTGCCTTGGCAATCACATCGTCAATCATGAACGGTGGTAAGTACTACTTCGTATTTAACAGGGATTTATTGTTACTGAGCCTATTCTCATCGCTAAGCACCGCATTGTGGGCTTATGGCTTAGTCCTGGTAGATCCAGGTTCCTCAGCCGTGTTTGGGTACACCATGCCCTTATTCGCCATACCCTTATCAATGGTGTTGATCCACGAGAAACCGAGAACGCTTAATGTTGTTGGTGCCCTTATCGGTTTTGTTGGCGTGTCAATTTACGGTATTTCATCAATAATGGAGGGTGTGTCCCTGGTGGGCGCCATACTTACCGTAGTGAATGCCGTGTTTTGGGCGTTGTATAGTATTTACTTTAGGAAGTTGGGTAATTACGATGGCCTAATTGTTGTGTCTAACATGTTCATACTAGGTGCAGTGTTGTTGGCGCTTATGGATTTGGCGATCAACGGCTTTGCAGGCATGTTGCATATCATGTGGACCATCGCATTTATTGAGAATTTGTTAGGTACGTCTGTTATTGGCGGTGCCGTGTTATTCCTGGTTTGGTATCTAATGGTCAATACGATTGGCGTCTCCAATGCCACGCCGTACATATTCACCGTGCCAGCCTTAACCATGGCCCTCAACTACCTAATACTCGGGATTAAACCAACACCGCCGGAGCTTGTGGGTTCCGCAGTCATGTTCTTGGGAATTTACCTAGCCTCGATATAGGCTAAACTTTTTAAGTGATTGGTGTCATGGGTTTCTTGCATGGTTACATTAACAAGGTCTAGGCAGCCTAGGAAGCAGAGGAAGGCGCTGTATAATGCGCCACTCCATGTTAGGCATAGGCTGTTGACGGCTAGGCTTAGTGAGGATTTGCAGAGGCAGTATGGTATTAAGAGGCTGCCTGTTAGAAAGGGCGACACGGTTCTCATACTGAGGGGTGATTTCAAGGGTGTTAGGGGTAAGGTTACTGAGGTTGATTTAAGGAGGATGAGGATATACGTTGAGGGAGCCACCTCAAAGAAACCGAGCGGTGAAACCGTTTACTACCCAATACACCCATCTAAGGTAATGATTGTTGAGCTGGACACGAGCGATAAGAGGAGGCTTGAGGCTATTGAGAGGGCTAGGAAACAACGCGAGGAGTACCTCAAGAGGCTTGAGGAGGCTAAGGAGGCCAGGGCTGTTCGTAAGCCTGAGGTTATTGTTGTTGGTCAGGGTGGTAGCGAGCAACGGAGTAGTGGGCAGGGAGTAGAAAATGAGAAAAGCCTTTAATAAGGGGTAACCACGGTGATGATCAATGCCGAGAAGACACCTTAGGCGTTATCAAGCACCTGAGTGGTGGCCAATATCTACGAAGGAGGCTACCTGGGCCGTTAGACCCAGCCCTGGGCCTCATCCCTTAGGTTCATCACTACCCTTGGCGATATTGGTTAGGGATGTGTTGAGGTACGCTAAGACGCTTAGGGAGGCTAGGTACGTGATTGGTAAGGGCTTGATTAAGGTTGATGGTGTTGTTAGGAGGAATTACAAGTTCCCGGTGGGTTTGATGGACGTTATCGAGATTGTGCCGACGGGCGAGGTTTACAGGATGGTGCCGCATCCAACGAAGTTCCTTTGGCCAATACCCATTGGTAAGGAGGAGGCTAGGTATAAGCTTTGTAGGATTGAGAATAAGACCATGGTTAAGGGAGGCCAGATACAACTTAATCTGCATGATGGTAGGAACATACAATTACCCTATGAGGAAGGCAGTAAGTACTCGACATTAGACTCGGTCTTGGTGGATCTTGAGGAAAATAGGGTTTTGGACTCAGTAAGGCTTGAGGTGGGTGCCCTGGGGCTTGTGGTTGATGGGAGAAACGTTGGTTATTATGGGAAGATAACAGAGATTATACAAACGCACATTAGGAGAATGGGCACTGCAGTTATAGTCACTGAGGATGGTAAGGAGGTAAGGACAATTATTGATTATTTATTTGTGATAGGTCGAGAAAAGCCCCTTGTGACAATCACACCCCCTAAAGAAACTACCCAGGTTCAGGGTCAGTGAATTATAATTTTACATTATCATCTTTATTGACTGCCCTATACCGAGATCCTCTGGGGTTAATCCATACCTAACCGTGGTGAATTCCCTCCTAAATTCCATAACCTCCCTCCTCACGTTAGCCGCATCCTCACCCTTAACTAAAACCCTGAACATGAATTCCGCAATAGCCTTCATCTCATCCTTACCCATGCCAAACCTAGTCATCTCCTGAACACCAAGCCTTAAACCACCAACCTCCTCCCTAAACGCCTTGTCCCAGGGCAGTGCACTCTTACTAACTATTATGTTAGCCTCCTCAAGCCTCACAGCAGCCTTAGCACCGCCACCCAACTTTGATACGTCGACAAGAACCTGGTGGGTCTTCGTGAATCCCTTCTTCTCGGCTACAACGCTGAAGCCGAGTGCGTGCAACTCCTCCGCTAGTGCCTTGGCATTGCTGACTACTTGCTTTGCATAGGCTTCGCCGAACTTCATCATCTCTATAGCGGTTATTGCCGTGGCAGCATACCTATGGTGATGGTAGTTGGATGTTAAGCCGGGAAAGACCGCTTTCTGTACCTGTTTGAATAATTCCTCATTATTCGTAAACACAACACCGCCCTGAGGTCCTGGGAAGGTCTTGTGCGTTGATGATGTCATTAAATCAGCACCTAAATCAAGTGGGTTTGGGAATGCCCTACCTGCTATGAGACCCAGTACGTGGGCTGAATCATGCATTAAATAACCACCAACCTCATGCACCGCATCAAGGAGCTCCTTAATGGGATGCGGAAATAGATATACCGAACCACCTAGTATTACTATTTTCGGTTTATTTTCCTTAATTAATTTAATACTTGCGTCAACATCCACATTAAACTCCTCATTATCCCACGGTAGGTTGACCACCTTCAACTTCAAGATACCAGGGGCTCCCGTGACCCTATGGCTTATGTGCGAGCCAGCACCTATGGGTATTGAAAATATCGTGTCACCTGGTTGTGTTAATGCAGCGTACACAGCCATGTTGGCTATGGTACCGGATATTGGCCTAACGTCTGCATACTTTGAATTGAACAAGGATTTCATTAATTCCGTAACTACGCCCTCAAGCTTGTCGATGAACTTAACGCCTTGATAATACCTACTACCCAACGTACCCTCCGCATACCTACCCTCCATATCGTTTATATAGAGGTACTCGGCTAGGGGGGACATCACGTTCTCGCTCGCGATTAGGTTTATTGTTTCGAGACGGCGCCACCTATTATGTGCTCTAACGATATCCAGTACATCATTCAGTATGGAGTCCGGGTTTATTGACATTAGAAGCCCCATAGTGGTTGCATTATTAAGTTTTAATGTAGCCTATAACTGTAATTATGGGTAGTACCCATGTATTATGTGCATAAAGGAATTTATTAACTAGGGGCTAATAGGTATTGAGTGAGTATGAGTAGTGCTGACATTAAGTTCATGGAGGTTGTTAAAGTACTGGAGAGTATTGAGGCAACAACCCAGAGGACCGTGATGTCCAGGTTATTATCCTCCCTATTGAAGAAGACGCCACCAAACGTTATTGATAAAGTCATCTACTTCATACTCGGCCAATTAAGGCCTGACTGGGAAGGTGTGGAGCTTGGGGTTGCTGAGAAATTAACGTTTAAGGCATTATCAAACGCCTCAGGCGCCCCTGTAAAGCAGGTTGAGGACTTATACAAGAGGCTTGGTGATGTTGGTGAGACGGCTAGGAGGATTATGAGTACGAAGACGCAACAGGGCGGTGGTAAATCAATACTTGAGTTCCTCGGCGGTGGGGGTGGTGAGGAATTAACGATGGGTAAGGTTTACGATACTCTCATGTCCATAGCCAAGGCAAGCGGTGAGGGTGCCCAGGACACGAAGGTTAAGTTGTTGACTTACCTATTCTCCCAGGCAAAGCCTGAGGAGGCTAAGTACATCGCCAGGTTTGTTGTTGGTAGGTTGAGGCTTGGGGTTGCCGACATGACAATACTCGATGCCTTATCCGATGCCTACAAGGTTTCTAGGGATGGACTGGAGAGGGCTTACCACATATACCCAGACCTTGGTTACATAGCCAAGCTAATCGCCCAGGGCGGTCAGGCGGCGTTGGATAAGATACACGTTACGCCCGGTGTACCGATACAACCAATGCTAGCTGAGCGGTTGAGTACGGCGGCCGAGATATTGGCTAAGTTGGGTGGCATCGCTATGGTTGAGTATAAATACGATGGTGAGAGAGCCCAGATACATAAGACAAGGGATGGTGAGGTTAAGATATTCAGTAGGAGGCTTGAGAACATAACCTACGCATACCCTGATGTGGCTGAGTATGTTAAGGAGGCAATAGATGCTAGGGAGTACATAGTAGAGGGTGAAATAATAGCAATTGATCCAGACACTGGGGAGTTTAGACCGTTCCAGGAATTGATGCATAGGAAGAGGAAGCATGATGTTAAGGAGGCCATGAGGGAGTATCCAGTCAACATATTCCTATTTGATTTAATGTACGTAGATGGCCAGGACCTAACGAACCTACCTCTCATCGATAGGAAGAGGAAGCTCCTCGAGATACTCAAGCCTAGTGATTATGTTCATCTAGCCACATGGAGAGTGATTAATAATGCCGAGGAGCTGGATAAGTTCTTCCATGAGGCCATAAGTGATGGTTGCGAGGGAGTCATGTGCAAGTCCATAAAGGCTGACTCGATATACGAGATGGGTGCCAGGGGTTGGTTGTGGATAAAGTATAAGCGTGATTATAGAAGCGAGTTAACAGATACCCTAGACCTGGTGGTTGTTGGTGCATTCTGGGGGCGTGGGAAGAGGGCTGGAACCTACGGCGCACTCCTAATAGCAGCCTACGATCCAAAGACTGACCAATTCTATACAGTCAGTAAGGTCGGTAGCGGCTTTACAGACGAGGACCTGGTTAAGTTAAGGCAGTTGCTTGATCAGTACAGGATACCGCATAGGCACCCCAGGGTTGTTTCGAAGATGGAGCCTGACGTGTGGTTTGTACCTGCCGTTGTACTTGAGATAATCGGTGCAGAGATAACACTCAGCCCACTGCACACCTGCTGCATGGGTTCCATAAGGCCTGATGTGGGCTTGGCCATAAGATTCCCGAGGTTCACAGGTCGTTATAGGACCGATAAATCGCCTGAACAGGCAACAACGGTTGATGAGATACTTGAAATGTATAAGGAGCAGAAGAAGGTTAAGATTGAGGAGTCAGCTAATCCATGATGGACTTATTCCGCCTCCTCCTTCAAAACACGTTCAAGCGTCCACCTAATAGCCCTAATTATCTCCCTAAGCCTCTCATCAGACCTATAATTCCTAATCACTATACCAACGACATTATCACCATCTAGCCTGATCTCGTAACTAAAGGCCTCCTCCCTCCTCAACTGCCCATCCTTGACCAACTTATCATCCTCCTGTTTAAATCCCTCGAGTATTTTATCCCTAAAGAACCTTCTAAATGCTGAATTATCCTTGTTAAACGGCTTCACAGGTTTTATACTGACGCCGCCCTCGTAAATCTCGACGGTACCCAACAACTCATTACCAACTCTAGACCTAATTTCTCTAGTCTCAACAAGCCTGCCCAAGTCCTGCGGCTTAGCCACCAACTCCGTGGCTGGCACTATTGATTGTGACTTAATTACACCATCAAGGACTTCCTTAATCTCATTGAGGAGGTTAAGCTCATCCTGGAGCTCCTTAATCCTACCCTCAAGCCTATCCCTCAACTCAAGTAATTTCTTTACGTCAATGCCAGGACTACCCACAGTCAAAAATTAATAAACCCGATTAATAAAGCTACGCGTGAATAATAGAGCCGTAGTACTATCAATAGGCAACTTAAACCTCGACATTTACATAAAGACGGACGGTATACCAAGGCCTGATGAGTCTATCGACGCCTATGAAACATACATGGGCGGTGGTGGCTCTGCCGCCAACTTCTCAGTGGCCATAGCAAGACTTGGGCTTGGTTCTAGGTTCCTTGGGTCTGTTGGTAATGATCAATTCGGCGAAATGCTCATTAGGGAGATGGAGTCCGAGGGTGTCGATACACGGTTCATTAAACGTGTAAGTCATGAGAGAACGGGTACCGTAATAGTGATTGTTGGTCTCGATGGGTCAAAGAGAATGATTAGGTATACTGGTGCCAACCTAGGGCTTACGCCTGATGACGTTACTAAGGATGTCATTGATGGGGTATCGCACGTGCATATAGCACTCGGTAGAACCGAGATTATTGAGGTTGCTAAGCGTATTGCTAAGTCGATGGGTTTAATGGTCTCTGTTGATGGTGGAACACCGCTTGCACGGAAGGGCCTTGATATTGTTAAGGATGTTGTTGATGGTGTTGATATATGGTTTATGAACAGTTTCGAGGCTAGGGAGCTAGGTCATTCAGAGAATTTCGTTAGGGCTGCTGAGAATATAGTGAGTAGGGTTAGGGTTAAGGAGTTGGTTGTTACGTTGGGAGCACGCGGCGCATTACTCTTTAGGGACGGCGAGGTTAAGTACTCTGATGCCTTTAGGGTATCTCCCGTGGATACCACGGGCGCCGGTGACGCATTCGCGGCGGCTTACGTCACAGCCACTATACTGGACCTAGACCCAATAGATAAGTTGGTCTTTGCAAACGCAGCCGCATCGCTCAAGGTAACCAGGAGAGGTGCTAGGTCATCGCCTAAGATTGGTGAGGTCATCGATTTCCTCGAATCCCTAGGCTATGCAAAACTTGCTAGGGAGGTTCTGGGTAGGTTGAAATAATTAACTAATGCAATGGAAAAAACTTATATATGATGGGTGTGCTAGGTTATTTAGGAGTTAGGGGATTCACGTGTCCAGGACTAATGTTCAGGTAAAGGTTAAGTACTGCGACGGTACCTGGTGCAACTTCCAATACCTCAGATGCGCAAAGAAGGCTCTAAAGATAGTTAGGCAGGGCAATAAGGTCGTTACTCAATGCACGTTGTTTGGCGGTGTGTGCATTGGTTACAAGTGTCAATACGCGGTTTGTGATGCGCACGTGATGGCATCTGACGGTAGGTGCTTGCTCGACTTAAGGAATATGGAGATTAAGGAGAGGGACATTGTTAAGGAGGCAAAGCAACTCGATAAACAGGCTTCCGTAATAAATAAACACCTTAAGAAGTTAGGACTTAAGGATTACATGTAAGGTTTCGAAAATCCACATGAATACCTTATTAACCCTAAAAACAATTTATCAGCGCTCCTAACGCTCTCGATTATGAGTAACGCACAGTACATACGTACATTTTGAAGTAGATATAGAAGGTCAAAGAATTATTTATGACCTTTATAACTCATAAGAACCTTTATCACCAAAACCCATAACAGTTATAACGCTAACTGTGTTCTTGAAATCTCATGAGTATCTTACCTTATTACCGAGGTGTTGAGTGAAGACCTAATTGGTTAAGCCACATACGTGTTAAGCACCTAATTCCTAATAAATCCTGGTTTATAATTATGATTGTGGCCACCACAGATTTCGGTGAAATCAAGGCTGTAATATTGACGGCTGGTCTTGGGGAGAGATTAAGGCCGCTCACGTACCTCGTTCCCAAGCCCTACTTACCGTTGCGCAATGGCTTAATAATAGAGCGAATATTGGATTGGCTTAAGTATCAGGGGTTGAGGTATGGTGATGTCATTGTGGTAACAGCGTACATGGCCGACAAGGTAGTTTCATTCCTCAGCAATGTACTTCGTGATGTTAAATTTGTGGTTGCGGATCAATTATTGGGCACGGCTGGTCAATTATGGTATGTTAGGGATTACGTTAATGATGGAGATGATGTAGTGGTCATTAACGGCGATGTATTAACAAATATATCCCTTCCTAAGGCATTGGAGTTGCATAGATCCAGTGGTGCTGATGTTACGATAGTTTCTGTGAGGTATAAATTAACGGCTAGGTATGGCGTTCTCGATATTGGGCCGAACGGTGAGTTTAAGGGTTGGCGTGAAAAGCCGGAAATAACATTGCCGATAGTCACTGGTATCTACGTAATGAGGGGGTTCACGATAAAGTGGTTGGGTAGGGAGAGGCTGGATATGAATAGGTATATAGAGAGATTGGTGGCTCTCGGAAGGAGGGTTATGGTTTATGTGGATGATGGTGGTTACTATGTGGATCTTGGGGTACATAGTGATTACGTTTCAGCGTTGCTTTGATAATTGCCCATGTATCAATGAACGCAACATATATAAGTAATGAAATACAGGACTAAGTAACAATGGCAAGGGCTGTCTGTCCAGGTCTTGAAAGAACAGCCAGTGGATACCTATGCACATATGCGCAACGATCAATTAATCCATTCCAATGGTACTGCTTTGGTGATTATTATGAATGCCCAATATATGTTCAGTACATGAGAAGTAGGGGTGCCCAGGCTAAGGCTGAGACCAAGCCTGCACAGACCATTCAGCCACTACAACAACAGCAAACCCAACAAGCCGTGACCGCGACCGCAACCACCACGGTGGTTACTACACGTACTGAGACAACATTGGAGGCTGAGGATGAGTTGATAAGGAGCAGTGAATCCATAATAGCTAGGTTCGAGGGTAATGCTAAGGCACTTAATGATAAGTGGAAGGATTATGAGAGTTCGGTTCAATCCGCAAGACAGAATTGGGACACTGAGAAGGCTAAGTTAAGGAGGTACATTATGATTCTTGAGAGGATACGCAATAAGTACGGTGATGACCTTAAGGAAGTAGAGCTTAGGAGGAGTATGGGTTTGATAGATGATGACACGTACAATAAGCTTAAGGATAGTATTCAGAAGAGGTTTGATAAGGTTGATAATAAGCTTAAAGAACTGAACGCAAGATACCAAGAGATAGAAAACACAATAAATCAACACTACAGGAGACTACTACTAACCACCGTAACGCCTGAGGTGAGCAAACTCAAGCTATCCCTGGCCAAGCTAGAGGAGATGTATAGGGATGGTAAAATAAGTAAGGAGGTTTACGAGAAGCTCAAGGCGGAAATTGAGGGGGTGATATCATGAGTGACGAGATGCTGAAGATATATGAAGAATTACTAAGGCAAATTAATAGGGTTTATGATAGTTATGTCGAGCAAGTTAAACGCCTAAATAACATGTGGTCTGACTATAAGTCGGCGGTAAGTAACGTAAAGAGGAATTGGGACGCCGACAACGTACTACTTATGCTTAGGATTAATGAACTCAGGGCAAGCATAGACTCAATACGCGAGGAGCTAGACATGCTCAAGGTTAGGAAGGAGCTAGGACTAATTGATGAGGAGGGGTACTCAAAGACATCCGCGGAACTGACAGATACGCTAACCAAGTTATCGAACATGTATGAGGAGGCTAAGTCGAAGGTTGATGAGATAGATAAGGGCATTAAGGAACATTGGTTTAGATCTATGGATGTCACAACCTTAACCACAGACCAAGTAGATGGTATGATAAAGGAGCTCGAGGAGAACAAAGCTAAGGGTGAGGTTCCTGAGGATGTTTATACGAGGATAAAGTCTGATTTAGAATTAATTAAGAGGGTTGTTCAGGCTCTGGCACTAATAAAGACCGAATCCAAGGCTTAGTTTTAAACCTCCAGGATGGATTAATTAGGTTAAAACTACCTCATTTTGAATTCATGTCATGTAATTTTACGGCCTCCCTATAGGACTTTATTATCCCATAGAGCCCTATTATGCCTACAACGGATATCACGAGCAAGAAACCAATATCAACTGCGTCCAGGTTTGGTATCGGTATTCCCGTACTTATCGCCCAAGCATCTATCTGCGGCAGAAAGATTATTATGAGCCCAACTAGCGCGAACACGATGCCTCCGTAGTACAACGTAATACCTGCCGTCTTCCTACCAACATACTTAATCTCCTCCTCGCTAAGCTTCTTAGCCCTTAACAAACCACCAAACACTGCACCAAGTATTACCTGCATTATCATGGTACCAATACCAAACATTAGCCCAGGTAACGGTGCATACCAAATGCTTGGCATTTGTGGCGCAAGTACGAATGTTATTATCGATGCATAGGCCCCAAACCCAAACCCCGCTATTAAGCCGTGAACTATCGTCATCTTTATTGGCACCTCCCTCGGGTGAGCCTCATGGAGCGGTACCCTCCTCGCCTCATTGGTGTGGTGTTTATGCCCACCGAGTAGCACATCGAAGGGTATGTGTATATACCTGCCCCTTAGTATGTACGAACCGGCTATCGCCATTACTAAACCAACTATGAAGTACACGGGACCGTCTAAATTATACTTCATGTAGAAGTACGCCAAGCCTATGAAACCGAGTGTCGTCAAGAATGCCCTCTGTATTGTGAAACCGAGTGAGAATAGGAAGCCTGCCTTTATACCACCCCTGGTGCTGTACTCACCAACTGCATAACTGAAGGTTATGGGCCATGTGTGTTCGTCAGGTGTTATGCCATGAAGCATGCCTAGAAATAAGGATACTATCAATATCTCACCAACCGTTAGTTGACTAGGTGGGTGTAGTAGGAAGTTTATATTAAATGCCCCGAGCCCCAGTATCGTAAGTGCTACTCCCATAATTACCATATTAATCATTGTCGATAGACCATTTCGTGCCAATATCATTAGGGTAACCCTAAAGTGCGAGATTAATAAACCCTTCGCGTCCTGGATTGCGTAAGATTTAAAAATTCAATATCAATTTTGATATCGGAAATTATGAAAACCCATAGACTAATTAATGACCCCAGTGAAGTAAAGTTGGAAGAAATGGGGAGGGTTTCATCGATAATGAGGAATGAGAAGACTAGGATAGCGTTCCTATCCCTACTCGCATCTGTATCCATAACAATAATGAACGCGGTGGCTTGGCTATTAACGGGTTCTTTGGCTGTGCTTGCCGAAACCATGCACACAACATTAGATATCCTAGTAACAACAATAACCCTTGTGGCTGTGGGTGTGGGATCTAAGCCGCCCGATAAGGAGCATCCTTACGGTCATGGTAAGGCTGAGAGTATTGGCGGCTTGTTTGGTTCATTATTCATAATAGTTACTGGCATACTCATTGGTTATGAGAGCGCTGAGCGTTTAATAATGAGAGTTCCATTCAGTCCAGACCCTGTGGCTGCCGTGGTCATGGTAATAGCCATAATAATAGACCTAAATAGGTCAAGGGCGCTGAAGAATGCTGCCATTAAGTGGAATAGTAGGGCCCTTGAAGCTGATTCCTACCACTTCATGAGTGATGTGGCAATATCAGCATCGGTTATTGCTCTAATAATTATGGGTAAGTTAATGGATTTATTGAGCCCAGGGCTATTTAATATATGGGGCACAGTTCTCGATTCCCTACTCGCATTCGGCATAGTCATCTACTTCTCAATAATTGGTGTTCGATTAATAAGGACCTCGATAGATGAGCTTATGGATAGGACGTCCGAAGACCTAGCAAGAAGGGCTACGACTGCTGCCATGTCCGTACCTGGCGTGTTGGCGGTTAAGGATGTTAAGGCGAGGAGGGTGGGGTCCATGGCCCATATAGAGATTACGATAGGCGTTTCAGACCATTTAGACGTGTCCGACGCTCATAGGATAGCCGATAATGTTGAGTCCGCCATTAAGCGTGATGTTGGCTCGTCCATGGTGATGGTTCATATCGAACCAATGCTTCGTGAAAGAATTGAGAAGGCACTTGCGGGGGTTGAGGATCCAGTCTTAGTGAATGTTCATGAACTCAATATAGTTAATTCACCAAGTGGTGTTGTGGTTAGTATGCATGCTGTGATAAAAAGCGATGCCAAATTGGAGGATGTTGATCGTGCTATCAAGAAGATAGAGAGTAGCATCAAGGGTGTGGTTCCTGACGCAAGGGTTTGGGTTCACGTGGAGCCTGATAAGAGCGTGATCAACGTCAACGAAATTAAGGATTTGGCTAACGCCATTAGTTCCAAGTATGGTGGTTATGTGGGTGATGTGCAGGTGATTAATGTTCATGGTGTTGATGTTATGAGGGTACTGGTTTATTTACCACCGGGTATTGACGTTGTTACTGCGCACAATGTTGCAACTGAGATAGAAAGTGAGATAGCTAAGGCGTACAGCATGCCTCACCACGTTATTGTCTCGGTACTGCCAATAAACGAAACACCCAATGCTAAACAGGGCTAGGGTTGGCTAAGCTTATTAAGCCAATTTTATTTGATGCAATGATTAATTGTGCGTAGGGAGTTGGTGTTCACGTTCAACAATACAAATGAGGCGTTGACATTCATGGAGATTGTTACGAGCAGGATTAAGAGCAAGGAATTACTCATTAAATACGATGTTAGTGGTGGCATCAGGGTTCATGTTTCCATACAGGGCGAGCCCCATGAGGTTGAGCTTTATGCCGTAGAAATCAGGAGGATATACAATGATGTTAGGATGATGAGGGGTAGGTATGGTGTTCGAACATACGACATATCGCTAATACTAAATAAGGCTAGGTTGAAGGCTGCAATGCCGATAGATATAGTAATCGATGCTATGCATATTATGGGAATAAACGCTGAGATTGAGGGTTCTAAAATTAGAATAAGGGATTCTCTAGGGCTTGATGATGTCGTGAGAATGATCGAGAAAATGTCGGAGCTCTATCGCGACATGCTCGATATGGACATCTCAGCCCAGGCTAAAAGGGTCATAGCCATATACTCATTCGTAACAGGGAAGCCCATTAAGGATTGTATAATTGATTTGCTGAACCATGAATTAATAACTAAGTATGGCGACTCTGAGTTGTTGGTGCTTTCCATGGATTATGACCATGCCTTATTGAGGCTTCAGGAACTGATTGAGAGGGAGAGAAAACCAAATAAAGACTAAGCGCGGTGGGTTAGGCATTACCGAATGAGCGTGAATGAGCCAATAAGTATTGAGGTTAGGGAACTAACTAAGCAATTAATTCAGCAGTACATAATGAACCAATACCCCTGGGGACTAATAACAAGACCCCTAACACCCATCTCCCAAGCTGTATTGCTAATTACGTACATTATAACCATAGCAATGCTGATACTAAGCCTACTTCAAATAATAGTCCTTACTAAGTACGGCATAAAAAGCCTGGGATACCTAAGGGAGGTGAAGAGTGCCGTTGATCAACGCAATAAGGCTTTAACGAGTAGGTTACCCTTCGTAACAATATTAATTCCCATAAAGGGTGAAAGTACATTAACGATAGAAAGAAGCCTACAAAACATAGCTAGACTCAGTTACCCAAAGGATTTGTTTGAGGTGATATATATAAGTGATGATCCTGAGTATTACGTAAACAGCATTATCAATATACTGAACAATCTATCACATAGGCTCGGTATTAATGTTAAGGTGATCCATAGAACCGATAATTCAGGGTATAAAGGTGGTGCGCTTAATTACGGGCTTAGGTATGCTAAGGGTGATGTAATAGCGATATTCGATGTCGATACAATAACACCAAGTAATTACCTGCTAAGTGCCGTTAATAAATTAATGATGGGGTATGATGCAGTCACGGCTGTTTGGAGGGGTTATTACACAGTCGATAATGCCTTCTCGAGACTTATGAAGTTCATGTATGACGTGTACAATGAGGTGTTCATTAGGGGTAGGTTTTTGAGCAATGGTTTTCCTGCGATTAGTGGTAATAATATTGTTATTTGGAGAAAGGTTCTCAATGCGGTAAATGGTTTTTGTAGATGTACTGGTGAGGACCTTGACCTGAGCATTAAGTTAAGGGCAATGGGCTATAGGGTGGGTCTCATTGACGAGTTTGTTGCCTGTGAGGTACCGTCTACATACCCATCACTGAAGAAACAGTTTAGCAGGTGGCTGTTTAATGGCATATGGAACATGAAACATAACCTACGCTTGTTATTAACCTCAGGGAAAGTCACCACGTGGGAGAAGATTGATGGTATTCTATGGATGCTTCAATTCCCCAGCATATCCTTCGCCGCATTGTCAATGCTAATAACGCTGGTGCTATCAATAATTGGTGTACTCATACCGCCAGCACCAATATTATTCCTTGAACTCCTAAATGCCATTATAGTGCTTTCATTATTCGTAGTATTACTAGTATTGGGTAAGCACGTTGGTTATAGCATACCTAATTCTGTAATTCAGATGACTAGGAGCGCGTTGTTGATGATAGTGATGTCGTTTCCAATGCTTGTATATTCGCTTGAGTCCCTGGTAACGGATGAGTGGGAGTGGAAATCAACACCCAAGGGACCCATTAATCCTAGATCCACATCCCTGAGGGATTTAGTTCATGAATTATCACTAATACCGATAATAATAATCACGATTGTGATACTAATTCTAAATAATCAAATAATCACAATACCATACATAATCAGCATTATTGCAATACTGGCCTATGGATTAAGGTTCGTAATCGCATACGCACGTTAACTCAAGAACTAAGCAGGCATTAATTTAAAGAGGGAAGAAGTATGTACGAAGTTATAAATGAGTAGGGCCTATGACGTTGTGGTGGTTGGCGCAGGACCCGCGGGATCGATGGCCTCATACGTAGCAGCAAAACTCGGTCTCAAGGTACTTATAATTGATAGGTTTCGCTTCCCGAGAATTAAGCCGTGTGGTGGTGGGTTAACTCAAAAGTCAATAATGCTACTTCAGAATGTGGGCATTGATCCTGAACCCGTTATTCGTAATTACTGCGGTAAGGTTGTGGTTGTGAATAATGCTGGTTCCTTCGTTATTACGGATAGTAGGCCAATAATAAGTATTGTCTCTAGGGATGAATTCGACAACTACCTACTATTAAGGGCGTTGGATGAGGGGGTTGATTATGTTGTTGATAGGGTGATGAGGATCAGCTATGATGAGGATTCTGTGAAGATAGTTAGTGTTAACGATACTTACATTGGTAAGTATGTCATAGCTTCTGATGGCGTCAATTCCGTAATAGCTAAGGCGCTTGGTAACGACATTAGGGCTAACACGGCGATTGCTTTCATGACGATAGCCCACGGTAATTACTTTGATGATACTTGCATAATAGATATGACGAGAATCAAGTGGGGTTATTCCTGGGTATTCCCGAGGGGTGATGGTGAGTACGATGTTGGTATGGGCTCAATACACTGGGGCAACTATAGAACTCAATTAATAAATTACGTGAATAAACTAGGATTAAGGGAGGGAGTTGTATTAGGTCACCCGATACCTATCAAGCACCGTAAAATCCTAACCACAAAACGCATCGTATTAACAGGCGATGCAGGTGGTTTTGCAGACCCAACAACAGGTGAGGGAATATTCTACGCAATGTACACGGGCGCATTGGCAGCCCTTGCATTAAGAAAGTCAGGTAGTCCACAGGATTTCTCAAGAAATTACCTAAACCTCGTTAATCCACTAATTAGGAATTTATCACTGGCTTACTACGTATCCCTGGGTACCTACGGTATTGATAACCTAATCATGGGAAGATTGGACATGAGCGCCTTCTCCATCGATGGCACGGGCAACTTGATTAAAAATGTAATGAGCGGTAGAGTTTGGTACTCCCAAGTCATCAAGTCCATGGTGAAATCATCATTGATTAAGGGTCTCACTGTGATAATGAGGAAAACCCTAACCTGATTTTTAATACTGTAGATTTAATAATTTACGTAATCGCTACTCCTCAGACTCCTCCTCAAATCCTTCGCTTTCCCCCGTCTCTTCGCCGGCAGTCGTACCCTGCTGTGCCGTTGACTCGCCTCCCTGGGTTACCTCAGCGACTGCGTACGATCTACCTATCCTGGTTATCTTTATCTTAACCTTATCGCCGGGTTTCGTATTTGGTACGAAGATCACGAAGCCCTTAACCCTCGCTATACCATCGCCCCTCTTTGATGTCTCGACTATCTCCACTTCGAGCACATCGCCAACATTGACTGGCTTAGGACCCCGTGAACCTCTACCCCTACCCCTTTGAAAACCTCTCCTTCTCGGTCTCTCGGATTCGGACGTAGTAACCGCCTTACAGCAATACCAATAAAACAACCCCTTTATAAATCATTCGTATACACCTAATCGATCACCACCCCGTAGCCCACAGGGTTTAAAAATACGGATTACCATACAGCATTACTGGAAGAGTGGGTGATGACCACTTCTGATGGGGATTAATGACCGTGCCAGCCCCAGACTGAGTGTTCATGGTTTATGATTCTGACCCGATGTTCACTATTTTCAATGAGCCCTCACTTAGCACTGCAATGCTTGTCCTGGTGCCCGTATAGGGTCCTGCCTTGGATGTGAATACTGTCAGGACCTTATTTCCGTGGTTCCATTTGAAGCCTTGAGGCACATACTCGTGCCCACGGATTATCATTTTCAGACCACTCTCATTAAGGAACCTCTCCGTCACCGCCTGGCCAAAGACGTAGGTGCCCGGACCTCTCATTATGTTCGGTTCATGCTCTTTTACATAATCTGATGGGTCATTCCATAGTAACTGGAATGTCGTTTCATTGCTTGGCAACTCATCAGGCTTGGGTAGTTTAGCTATGTTGTCTATACTCACGTGCTCTATGGACAAGCCTCCATGAACCAGAAAGTACTCATTATTGAGGATTGCGGCTATGGGCATTTGGGAGAATATATCTTTCAACTTATCATATAATGGATCTCCGTCATAGGGACCAAACCTCCTCAATAACTCCATGTAGAACCCATACTCGTAATTCGTTATTGGCGACTCATGATTACCCCTCAGTAGGGTTGCCCTATGGTCCAGGAATAACTTAAATGCCAGGTACAACGTTTCGATTTGGTGCTCACCCCTATCCACGTAATCACCAAGCATTATGTACAACCACCTATCCGGTGGGTATGCCCTAATTATTTGCAGTAATGTGTCTACATCACCATGTAAGTCGCCTATGATCACAGCTTTATCGGTAGAAACCCTAATCAACGGCTCATACGCGCTAAATACTTCATATATCTTATCAAGATTGCTCCTCATGAATTCCTTAATCTCCAGGAGATCCACGTACATGCCTAGTAAGCAATTATTTAAATAAGTTATACTAATTCTTACGCTGGTGATCCGTTTTCGTAATTACGATGAAAAAGTACTTAATAAGTTTTTAAGTTTATAATTTCAATCATTAATGAGATGAACACGCTGGAAATACTCGTTAGAATTAAGCGGATAACCGAGGACATGGTCAAGGAGGCATTCATTATAAAGGCTATTAAGGAGGACTCCATACTCTCACTAGGCACTGAGGATATAATTAACCTATACCCATACAATGCCTATGACTATAGGGTCGATGGCAAGAATCTGGACTACGTAATGACTGAGGACTCCGTAACACTCCTAGCTGACCTGGCAAAAATCAATAATTGGACCGTAGACAATATTAAATACGCAGAGTACAACGACTGCCTATCAATAAGCACGAGTGAGGGAACTTTGACAATCACGTGTAAGGATAAATCAATACGTGAGGGCGAGAGAGTTACCTATATTGATAAGATATTGATGAGGAAGCATGGGATTGATGTTAGGGTAAAGACCGTGGGTAACGAGCAACTAACCCCCCTTGAAAGAATTTTTGAAAACCCAACAAACGTAGTAATAGAGGGCCTAATAACTCTACCACTCTATTTCGTAATTAACCCGACGCACCTGGGTCTTGACATACTTGCGGACACGTACATATACCTACTCACTAAGGGACTGAATAGAATACCAACAAATACCGACGCCGCCGAGTACCTCATAAGTAAGAATAAGCTCAGCGATAACTACATTAGGGTGTACATATTGAGGAAGGACCTTGAGGCGCTTAGGGATTACTTCGATGTTAGAATTGACGAGAAGAGTGGATCGATTGAGTACGTAATAAACGAGAGCCGTGTACTCTCGGCTTCATTTATCCAGGGAAGCTTGAATCCTGACCTTCTTAAGGTCGACTGGATAGATATGGAGGCATTTAGGATAAATGGGGTAAACATAAACCTGATAGATATGGGTAGTACGAGTATACTCGATTGCTCAAAAATACTAATTGATAGAATGAGGGAGGAGTTTCGAGGATTGCTGTGATGTAACGTTACAGGAGCACATTACCATCACTCAGCACATTACTTAGTACCGTATCCCTATTACCCCATTTCCTAAAGTTCCTAAGTATTATTCCAGGGGTCTTCATAATCGCATTGCTGTAGTTAACCCCAATCCTTTGAGCAAACATCTTGAGCTCATCATCCCGATACACAATACTGAACCTTAGTGCGGAATGCAGGAACTTTATTAGGTGTTCTAACGACTCCAAATCATTACCTACTAACAGCGGCACCGTAAGTGACGCAATGATAGAACCATTAAAATTCAAGACCTTATTAACAAAGCCCTGGGAAATACGAGGCACTGTGAATACCGCATCAATGTCGTCAATAAGCAGAACCCTCGCGTTTGGATCATAATCACAACCAACAAGCTTTACGGACTTAATGCCGAGTTCATTATAAGCGTTTATGTAGACTGTAGGTATCCCCAATCCCCTCAATTTTCTCATTATTAGTAGTAACGCCGTCGTCTTACCACTACCAGGCTCACCCATAATAACCAAAGCCCTCCTCCCCATACCCACCATATCCACAGCCCACTTAACGGCCTCCCTAATCGATGAACCGACGAGGGTTGATTCATCAACCTCCCCACAATTAATTACATAATCGCTCATCAATAATCGGTACCCTACGAGATAAAACTAACATATACTTACAATAACGAGTAATCCACATGAAATATCGAAATATTACTGAGGCATGAAGGTGGGAATTATTAAGTAACCGGTATTGCACTTATACGGTATGCAGTTCATCGAGTACAAGGGAGTCTTCTACAGACTGCTTCATCCGAGACTAACGATTCTATTGATTACCCAGTGCCCAAACGGTAGGGTCAACGTGATGCCAGCGAGCTGGAATATGCCAATATCCGAGGAACCACCAACCATAGGCGTTGCCGTGTACAGGGAAACATACACGTACCAATGCCTCAATTACCACCCGGAGGCTACAATAAATGTGCCCAACATTGACAGTGTAGACCTAGTTTACAAACTAGGTTCAGTCTCAGGTAAGGACGTAGATAAGGTTAGGGAATTCAGGCTGGAGTTAGTGCCTAGCGATGTGGTTAAGGTACCGACCTGGAAGGGCGCGATAGCCGTCTATGAGACCAGGGTCATGAATAGGCTAGATGTTGGTGAATCAACACTATTTGTCTTTGAGGTATTGAAGGTCAAGGTCAGGCCGGGCATAGCTGATGAGTGGGGCTTCGACTTCGGTAAGGTGAATATACCACTACATGGTGCAGGCAGGGTTTTTCATAGGGTTGAGGCGCGCAAACTCTTTGCTAGGAGGTAGTATATTCATGCCTTATCGAGTATGGCGTTCATTGGGTATGCCTTGCTAACCAGTTAAGTATGTCTTTATAAACGATGTCCCTATGAACCTCATTTAGTACTTCATGGTACATGCCCTCGTAAATCCTCATAACCTTATCACCAACCCTTAACCTATTAAAGACCTCCTCGGTAGCCCTTGGTGGCACTACCCTATCCTCGGCACCGTGAATCATCATTATTGGTACCGATATATTATCGATATATTTCCACACCGATTCTGACGCCTTAACTAATTCATACATCAATCTAACCGTGGGTTTCTTAAAAACTAACGGATCATTTATGTAATTCTTCACAATACTATCATCGTGAGTTAAGTAGTTCGGGTTTATGGGGAGGTTGAGCCTATACCTTGGCGATAATGTATTCAGTAATGATAATAAGAACCTCGAACTCCTACCAACCTCAACAATAGCTGCCGCACCACTGGTTATAGCCGCGTGAATACCCCTACCTACCCTACCTAGGTAATGAAGCACTATTAACCCACCCATACTATGCCCAAACAGTATGGTTGAACTAACCCCGGTCCTTCTAAGCACGAACTCTATAAATTCCTCAAGATCCCTAATGAATAGGTCAAAACTATCAACATAACCAAGGTCCTTAGGGCTCGCCGTTAATCCATGGCCTCTTAAATCACTCATACATAGCGAAAAACCATTACTCGCCAGAAACGCACCAAAATCATTATACCTACCACTGTGTTCTGCAAAGCCGTGAACACCAACAACCGTGCCCATGGCTTTATCCGCCAACCAACACCTATAATAGGCATTAATGCCCGTAGCCAGCGAAACCCTATCCTCAATTCTCTGCATGTGGTTAGTTAATTATTGCCAATGTTTTAAAGAGTTCATGTAAATATACTATATATCACCTCGATAGGCAATTAATGAAACCATTAATCGTATCCTCCGATATCTTCTTAACTAATGAATCAATATTAATGAACCTACCCATCATCTGCAGCAACTTGCCTAAGTTGGCCGTGGCATCCCAATCAATCTGCGATGAACCACCTTTATCAAGGACCCTTATTACTAATAAAATACTTATTGCGCTACCCGCAGCCCTACCATCGACCTTATACCTAACCTCATCATTCGCCGCGCTCACGATCTCTATTGTAGCGTCCGTAGTTATTCTCCTGAGCTCCGCTATCGGCACCTCATCACCTAGGTCAACCCTAAACCTAACCCTGGCCTTATTTCTATCCAAAACCTCATGATTAACCACATTGGGTATGCATTCCACAGCCCTTGACAGATCCGTTATTAAGTCCATAACCTCTTCCCTGGGCTTATTCACCGTAAACGACCCACTATAGCGAAGCTCCTTAGACATCATAACCACCCAAGCCTCCTCCTACTATCCCTAGCCACCTCGCCCATTAATAGGGTTAGGACGGCTACTCTACCTCTATCCTCATCAATACTGCCCCTGAAGCTCAGGGCTAAGCTACGTAGAGACCCATCAAGCTCTCCTAGATCCTCATATAAGTTAGCCCCAAATAGTTTATAATCCCTGGTAATCGAGGGTTTAGCAGAACCAAGCATCTTAGCCACCTCATCGCTTAACCTCTCACCAACCAACCTACCTGTGGTGAACTTACCACCAATGACAGTGACCATATTGCTGGGTTTCTCATGCTTAATAACCATGAAGTCCCTAGTGGCTTCCCTAGTATCCACGCCAGGTATCTTGATGAGGGGCCTAACTGAGGCGTATGCCCTAATAACGTTTGTTTTAACGAGCAATGGGACCATTTGGGAGCCCTCTGATGTTAGAAACTCAACGTCTTCGTCGGAAATAGATACGCTGTCGGGATCCTCTATTATGGCCGCAGTTGTGCCCATTATTGATGTTGAGCCGTAAGGCACGAGTATGTCACCATCCGACGGCTTCCTCATCCTATTGATTACCCTCTTGGTTAATCTACGTTGATAAACAACCATGACACCCATAGTCGGCATCACATCCACAGCAACACCAGCTAAAGACGCCACATGACCAGCCCAGGGCCCCGCTGCATTAACCACAACATCACTCTCAACCCTCCTAACATCATTGGTATAGCCATCCTTAACCTTAATACTGGCAATTTTATCGCCATTAAGTTCAAAACCCACAACCTCCATATTCTGCGCAATCAATGCGCCCTCCCTATATGCGGAAATAGCCACGCCAAATAATAAGTCCCTCGCAAAAACAACCTTATCCGGAACCTCAACCACAGCCTTAACCTCAGGGTTAAGGTTAGGCTCCTCCCTAAGTGCCTCCCTAACATCGACAATTCGAAAATCGATGTTGGCCCTTCTTAAACCACTGATGAACTCCTCCTGGAAATCAAGATCATCCTTATCGATAGCCACAAAATAGCCACCGGTATCCTCAATAGCGTGCGGGGCGATCCTAGCCATAATCCTATTCTCCTCGATGCACTCCACGGCAGCCCCTGGATCAGTTACAACATACCTAGCACCACTATGTAGAAGACCATGCATTCTACCACTTGTGCCACTACCTACAGAGCCCCTTTCAAGGAGAAGTACCTTAAATCCCCTTAGGGAGAGGTCCAAGGCTGTGAATAATCCATTCACGCCACCACCAACTACAACGACATCAAATCCCATACCTAAATCACCTTTCCAGCTCTGGTAACCCGTAAAATCCTATCTGGGTAATTACTTGTGATATCATCAACACCAATACTCATTAGATACCTCGCACGCTCCTCGTCATTCACAGTCCACGCACCAACCCTAAGACCAAGCCTATGCGCCAACTCAACACCTCTCTCATCAATTAGGTCTTGGGATGGGTGCAGCCATTGAGCGTTCAATTTCTTCGCTACGTCGATGAACCAGCTTATCCTGCCTATGAATATTATGCCTACCTCTATGTCCCTATCTATAGCCCTAACGTTGCTCAAGGCATCATAATCAAAGGATATCACCTGGGCATCAACCCCATAACGTCTAATCAACTCAACAACCTTCCTCTCAATTTCAGGGTAGTAATCACTACCCCTCTTAATCTCGATCTTGTACTTAATCCTCCTACCAAACTCCCTAAAAACCTCCTCAAGCGTCGGCACAGAAACACCACGCCACTTACCACCGAACTTGGCACCAGCATCTAACCTCTTGACTTGCTCAAGAGTTAGATCCCTAACATAACCATTACCATTGGTGGTCCTGTCCACGGTGAAATCATGAATGACAACAACCTCACCATCCCTAGTCATGTGGACATCGAGCTCAACACCATCAACACCCATCTCTACAGCTAACCTAAAGGACGGAATGGTATTCTCCGGCGCATACCCCATGGCACCCCTATGACCAAAAACAAGCACCATATAAAATCACCTATTTCATTTTAAATAAGTAATAAAGCTTCACCTCCCCCTCTCAGTACCCACGGCACTTATCTCAAGCTTTGGATGAAGACCTGGACACTTGGTTCTTGCTACTGCAATCAACTCAAGAGGTATTCCCTTAGTCTCAGGCGTGCAGAAGAGGGTCCATATGAACGCTATGAATGTGACTATGACTAGGAACTCGAAGAACGTTAGCTTACCTAGCGTAAGCGCTATGTAGGGGAATTCAAATGCGCTGAGGAAGGACACGAACCTAGTTATTGCCGTCGCCGAACCCATCGACGTCGACCTAAGCTTAGTTGGGAACAATTCAATTGCATATAGACCCATCGTATTTCCAGGACCTAAATTCCCAATACCATACCAAAGTATTAAACCAATAACACCAATAATAACAGCCACCAAGCCAACTAAGTATGCACCTATGGCAACAAAAACCATACCCAACGCCGATCCACCAAACCCAATCAATTGCAAAACCCTCCTACCAGCCACATCATTTAAGTATGCAGCTCCAAGGGCGCCCAGGAATCCAGGTATGTAAAGTAGTGAAGATAATAAGATTGCTAAGGCGCCCTTAAAGCCAAGCATTGCCAATATCGCTGGTGCATATAATCCAAAGCCGTAAGAACCAATATCATACAATATCCATTGCGTCCAAACAATCACGGTCCTCCTTCTGAAATCACCCTTAAATAACCATCCCCAATCCCCAGGTCTTACGTTAGCCATCATCTCACGCTCAATCTGGATAAGCTTTGATATTTCATCCTCGGATAAACCAGTTACTACTGACAAGCGCTTAGCCTCACTCACAGCATCCTCAGTACCCTGCACAGCAACACGCCAACGAGATGATTCAGGCATGGTGGCCCTAAGAAGCACAGTTATTAATGCGGGTATTGAACCAAGACCCAGCGCCCACCTCCATCCAATTATGGGGTTCCATATGTATAGGTAGTAACCAATTAAGAAGGACACGAGGGCGCCAATACTCCAGAATGACCAAACCCAACCGTAACCCATGCCACGCCTCCCTGTTGGGTACATCTCAGTGGCATACACAGGGCTTAATGAGTAATCAGCACCAACACCCCAACCGACAAAGAACCTAAACACTATCATCTCGATCATATTAGTAGCCACGGCACTGAGCACAGCAAAAACAACAAAGAACAATAAATCCCAAACATACAAATATCTCCTACCAAGCCTATCCGAATAATGACCAAATACTAACGCACCAAACATGGCGCCTAATAATGCTGCACCACTAACGAAACCTAGTTCAAACGATGTGTAAGGCCAGAATTTATATTGAAGCAGCGCGTATGTAAAGACACTTATTACGCTTAAGTCATAACCATCGAGGAAGTAACCCATTGCGGATAGCACAGTGTACGTACTCCTTTTAGGTAAATATTGACGCCCCATGCCAAAAATGCCTAACTATATTCTATTTAAGGACTATAAGTATATAAATTATATATCATGGTTAGTCTATACCGTACGCCCAGGGAACCTCCTTAGCCCAGCCTAGGGCTCTTTGGACTGCCGCTTTCCATCCCCTATAGAGCCTCTCCCTGGTTTCAGGGTCCATGGTTGGTTTAAACACCCTATCTAGAGCCCAATTATTCCTTATTTCATCGAGACTGTTCCAAAATCCCGTTGCAAGCCCTGCGAGGTACGCTGCACCTAGGGATGTTGTTTCAAACACCTTTGGTCTCCAAACTTCTATACCTGTTATGTCGGCCTGAAACTGCATTAGGAAGTTGTCCTTTGCTGCACCGCCATCAACCTTAATCCTCGGTATTCTCAACCCCGCATCGCTGATCATCGCCTCAAGAACATCCCTCGTTAAGTATGCTATTGACTCCAGGACAGCCCTAGCTATGTGCCTCCTCGTGGTACCCCTGGTAATACCAATTATCAAGCCCCTCGCATACTGATCCCAGTAGGGTGCGCCCAAACCAACAAATGCTGGAACGAAGTATACGCCACCCGTATCGCTTGCTGACGCAGCTAATGGCTCTATTTCGTCAGACACCTCTATGATCTTAAGCCCATCCCTAAGCCATTGAACAGCAGCGCCCGTGATGAATACGCTACCCTCGAGCGCATAATACGCAGTCTTCTCCTCGGTGGCGTAAAAGACAGTGGTGAGTAAGCCACTCCTTGAGTATGTGATGCTTTTGCCGATGTTTAGGAGTATGAAGTTTCCCGTCCCATATGTTGATTTAACCTCACCAACCTCAAAACCTGCTTGCCCAAATAGGGCTGCCTGTTGATCACCAGCGTCACCACAGACAGGTATTGATATGCCATTGAATAGTTTGGCTGATATTTCAGGCCCTGTATAACCGTAAAACTTCCTATCGCTTGATGGCCTAGGTAAAGGTAGGATGTCCCTGGGTATCCTACCCTCTATTTCCAACAGCTCATCATCCCAATCAAGCCTTTGTATATTGAATATCATGGTTCTCGATGCATTACTATAATCAGTGACGTGAGCACCACCCCTCTCCGGCGTAAGTACGTCCTTGCTACCCCTCGTTAAATTCCAAATCAACCAAGTATCAATCGTACCAAAAATAACCTCACCTTTGGCAGCTTTATCCCTAAGTCCTGGTACATTATCAAGCAACCACCAAACTTTAGTCCCTGAGAAGTAGGGGTCAGGAACCAACCCAGTTTTGGTTTTTATGGTATCCATATAATGGGCCCTTAAGTAATCGATTTGAGGGGCTGTTCTTCTATCTTGCCAAACAATCGCGTTGTAAATGGGCTGCCCAGTCCTTGGATCCCAAATAACAGTCGTCTCCCTCTGGTTAGTGACGCCAATTGCAGCAATCTCCCTAGGATCCACCTTAGTCCTCTCAATAACCTCCTTAATAACCAACATCACCTTCTCCCAGATCTCCAATGGGTCATGCTCAACCCAACCAGGCCTAGGGTAGATTTGGGAATGCTCACTATAAGCAAAACCAACAATTGAGCCATTATGGGAAACCAGCGCAGCCCTTGTTCCTGTGGTGCCCTGATCAATCACTAAGACAAAGCCGTCCTCGTGATTCATACCCTAAATCATGGCGGGTACTCCTTAATAAGGACCACCCATGGAATATGCCGTGGAGATTGGGCACTTCACATGGCTTAGGACACACACCGCCAAATACAACTTATCGAGCAGCGGCGTGATGCCGATAACACTCGACGAATTATTAAAGCTAGGCGAGCCAGGTGATCTGGTTCAGGAATTAACAAGCCTATACACCATTGATAGGGGAAACCTGGCATTAACCCACGGCACCCAGGAGGGAAACTTCGCGGCGCTATCGGCATTAAAGGAGCTGGGCATTGAGGAGGTTGTGACGGTGATACCCGAGTACGAACCAATAAGGGCCCTACCAAGATTCCTAGGCCTGAGGCAGGTCGAGGTTGGGATTCACGAATCCCTAACCGAAACCTTCAACCATGTCAAGCCGGGCACCGTCCTCTTCATCTCAAACCCAAACAACCCAACAGGGATGTACCTAAACAAGAAGTTGCTTTGGGAATTGAGCGACATATTAAGGCACAAAAACGCCTATGCCGTGCTAGACTCAATATTCCTTGAATTCGTGGATGAAGACCTCAGGGAACTACCTACTGAGAACATGGTCTACACATTCAGCACATCGAAATTCTACACAATGAACGAGCTAAAGGCAGGCTGGGTAATAGGCGAGGAAGACATAATCAAGAGGATTAACGGAATAATAGACCTAGTAACACCCCTAGTTCTAAACCTAGATCTAGGCTACGCAGCAATACTAATCAGAAACAGGGAATGGATCAGGAAGAGGAACATGGACATAATAATGCCCAACGCCGAGACACTGAGAAACCTCACCAAGGCCCTAGGCAATAAGGCCAAGGCCCACTACAGCAACTACATGCCAATAACTTACATAGAGATAAATTGCCGCGGACTAACAGGGACGGTACTCGCTGAGGAACTACTTACTAAGGATGTACTGGTAGTCCCAGGGAAATACTTCGGCAAAGACAACGGCATAAGGATAGGGCTAGGCACCACCAAACCCAAAGACTTCGAAACCGCAATGAAAATAATAATCGATGTCATAAACAGTGAGTGCCACGACTAACAAATATAACACACCACCAACAATCAATCACCTAGCCAAACATTAATTAAAGAAGAAGAATCAACATTAAAACCATATTCTGGGACCGGGATTCGAACCCGGGACCTCTTATGGTGGCTTGTTGGTCATCACGCCAGCGTTATTTTCGGTAGTTTCTCCATTATTTTCCTCGGCACGTGCTGTTGTATTAGGCGTTTGCTGTGGTTGTATCCGCTCTTTAGTACTATTGCGCGCATTATCGGCATTACCATCTTGTGCCTGATCAGCAATGAGCTGTTTTGCCAGTATGAGATTTAGGTTTATCCTGTGGATTCCTGTGGCCACTATAATAGGGATCTTTAATGTATCTGTATTCCGCGGCTTACAAATGTACCCTTTTACCTTAATTTTTCTCGAAACTTGGTATTTAATTTCGTAGTTCTTCATTAAAAGCGTAAGGACTATTAATGAGCCATTATTTTCGATACAACCTGGAAATTCGATTAGCGCCTTCGCAACGCATTGGAGTAACCTGGCGCTGAGGAGTTGGGGTACACCGGCAACATCACGGACATCGCAAGCCTCTTCACGCACATTTATACTATTTGGGCATTTCCCCAAGCAATTCCCCAGTATTGTCCTCAGGTTATTCACTATACGACCTATAACTGCTTCATCCACGCAAAGCGGTTGAGCCCCAAGGCTTGAGAGTGCTGTTTGTAGGTTTTTGATGCATTGCGTCATAAGCTCGCTAACGAGTGCGTCTACACTGTTTTCTCTACTGTCTTTAATCACCAATTCATTACAGGGAATTAAAGCTGTGACCATGGATGTCTCATTATCCTTCTCATTTTCGTGGGTTAATAAGCTGATGATTGGCGATGGTGTAAGTAAATCGTTAATCACTATCGCTATTATCATAAGTATTTTCGACAATCTACGCCCAAATTTCGACAATTTACGTCCAAAGGCTCCTTTCACTATTGATGCCAACGTAGTAAACCTTGGCATAATAACATCAAACACGTTATTGACAAGCTCACGTTTAGCAATACCCATAATGCCCCCGCGCACCTCAGCTTCACGTGAAGCACTGAGGATCTCGCAAGTAAGTGCTATCCAGAATACGGCTATAGCCAAATACATACCTTGCAAATTCATTATTGGTAAGTCGAGCACACGCTCAATAAATAGGAGGGTGAATACCAGGGCAAGCATGTAAGGAATTGCAATAGCCGCAAATAATGCAAAGGCCTTCCCAACACTAATTTTATTGTTGGGTGATGTTAGTTTTTCAATAACTCTATTAATGAACGCCCCAATGGAGATATCTTCATTAAGTTCCTTAATGACTTCGGGCAACATACCGACTACGTCCTTCGCAACCTCATCAATCGAGACTTTATTAAATAACCACCAATTAGAGACCAAGGTACACATCCAAAACGCTATCGTTAGTGGTAATACGAGTATGTTCATATATGGTGATTTAATGCTGCTAAATGCGTATGCTATCATGTATGCTGAGGAGATTTGGAAGGCGATGGCTGAGACTTGGCGTGGCTTATTCCTCAAATTCTCAAGCAGTAGTCTAACGAACAATTCCTCATAACTCATTATAATGAGTTGGGCATCATGATTTTAAATCCCTTCCCTTACTCTACGTGTTTCATTATACTCATCATGAATTTTTATGGAATTACTGAAGGATTTTAGATTGCCATGGGCATGATTTCATGCACTAGGTATTTTATGCTCGACTCATTACCTATATTTCTTTAGTGAGACATCGAGAGCGTACCTACGGGGTTGTTTGTGCCGTTCCTTACCCCCAGCACTAAGCATTTTAACCTCCAGGAGTTTTCGGCAATTGAGTGACTAATCAGCAAGGCCCTACCGTGGATTTAGAGGAGGCTAAGAAGGCTATTCAAAAACTTAGTCCCAATAGTCTTTGCTTGGGTGGGTTGCTTGATTTGGGGGGTGTTGTTGGTGGTGTGGTTGATAAGCGTGTTGGCGCCTTCTTGCTGGGTCTTTTTGGTGTCGGCCCCATTGGCAGTTTAGTGGGTGCTGGTATTGCTGAATTGGTTAGTAAATTGCTTAGGCGGTTGCTGGAGAGGTGGGGCATTGCTAAGAATGAAACCATCGAGTGCCTCAGGGACATAGTTAACGCAGCTAGGGAGGCGAGTAGGTACATTGATGATGAGGGGCTTAGGGACGTTGTTGAGGAGGTAGCCAGTAAGTGGGGTTGGGACGTTGACACTTTCAGGCGCTTCGTAAAGACTGCCGCAGGCAAATCCGTAACCGAGGACGAGGTCAAGAAGATGATTGAGGAGGCGCTGGAGGATATTGAGGAGGAGTTAGAGAATATCAAGAGGAACATTGAAGAGAAACTACGTAAGGTTGAGAGTAAGATTGAGGGTTCAAAGATCGGCATAGGTATCTTCTTCCTTAATGATGTCGAGAACGGCTTACTCTACGGCAACTTCATTGTTGAGGGTGGGGTCCCGAGGATTAAAACCCTGCTGGGCACCGCTAAAAATGAGCTAGTGACTGACTTAATCGATGTTGGTAGGTTTCGTGAGGTTGCCGAGGGCGTGTTCAGTAGGTTGGTTAGGGATGGTAGGGTTGTGCTTATTGGTCCTAGGGGGATTGGTAAGTCGACGTTAGCCACGTACGTGGCTTGGAGATCACTCCTCGGTGGTTTGGGTAGCGTGGTTCTTGATAAGTCGATGGATGCCGTGATACGTGTCGACTCATTAAACCCTATAAGTGCAGCGAAGTTAAACAACCTGGTTGAGGCCACTGGTAGGAGGTTTGTAGTGATTTACGACCCATCACCAATCGAGGCCTACATAGAGCCCGAATCCATGGGGGAGACGGGGTATGATATTAAGAGCATCATGAAGACATTGAAGGAACTCCTGAAGATAAGGAATACATGGGTGATCGTGGTCCTTCCGAAGGAGCTTTATGATGAGGTTTCGAAGAGTGAGGAGTTAAGGAATATTCTGGATGAGATTAAAAGTTACATAATCGATATGAACCTTAGGGATGAGGAGTTCCTCAAGGAGGTCATCAAGAAGTACTCCGGGTGTGATGACGTGAGTGATGACTTGGTTAAGGGGGTCATGGGCTTTGACTCCTACACCCTTGTTGCCAAGTACGCCGGCATCTGGCTACGCGAGAGGAGGTGCGAGATTAAGGAAGTTAATGAGGCATTGAGGGAGAGTGCTGGTGAGCCCAAGTTATTCTTCGCAAACTACGTATGGAACACAATACTCGGGAAGAGCACGGACCTGGCTAGGAGGGTTTCTGTATCACTAATCCTCCACGCAGCCTTCGGGCCAATACCCGAGGGGATCACGTACATAACGAAGGCTGGGATTGAGGGTGGGGGTTGGAAACTCATTGATAGGGATAGGCTAGCTAAGTCGAAGTTGGAGGACTTGAGGGAGGCTGATCTAGAGTCAATCGCCAAGTGGCTCTCGACAAGGCATGAGGACTTGATCGAGGAGACACTTGAGGAGTTGGTTGGGTTGCGTGGAGAGGGGGCGAGGAAGCAGTACATCGGCCATGGATTTGAGGATTTCATTAAGGCTTTGGATTGGGGTTATGAAAAGGCCCTAGAGGAGGTTAGGGGATTGGGCCGTGAGGTAAAGCCTGAAGAGGTTGAGAGTAACTTGTTGATTTTCGTTAGCGAGAGACTCAAAAACGCCCTAAAACCATACACAAACTGCTGGAAAAGAACCGCATTAATCATTGGGCACGCCCTGGCTGGATATGACTCAGTACCTAAGCCCGAAGACTTGCCTAAGGACCTACTTGAGAATGTTGCTAAGTCCCTCGGTGATGCCTTAAATGGGTGTGAAATTGATGATTACCTACTCATCGATAACGAAATCTCATTACTAATATGGTACCTAATCAAGAATAATTATGTACGTGACTTGACCGAGGCATTCATCGAGAAGTACGATGAGGTTGTTGACGAGGTGAGTAGAGTTCGTGACACCGCCAGAGGTAGGGGCATTAGTGGTGCTGAGGCGTTTTATGGTCTTGGGCTAGCCTCAATAATAGCCAAGGCCGTTAAGTCAGGCAAGCCCATCAAGTCCGCTGATGCCGATGCGGCATTACGCTTAGCATCATTCGCTATGCGATTTATCACATCAAGAGACTATGTTAAATCAATACTACATGCCTTAGAGCCATTGCGCGGTAAGGCACCACAGAGGTATCTTGAATTACTAGCCCTGGCATCGGATATAGAGAACCTCGACCGTAATACGGTTAAGCACATACTTAATGAGTTAAATACAATCATAAACAATTACGGCAATAGTGTTAAGGAGTACGCCCCATCTATGGTATATGCGATACGCGCCTACAGCAACCTGATTGGGAGGTATCTTTTGTATTTCGATAGAGAGGAGGTTAGGGATATGGCTGGTAGGGTTGTTGATATACTCAATGAGTTGGGCAGACTCAGTCCCAGCCTAGGCTTCATTGCTTGGGCATTTGCGTTAGCCCCAGCATTAGTGCATGAGAATGTGAGGGAGCTTATGGAGAGGGGGCTAAGTGTTGATGTGGTTAGTAAGGTTAATAAGGTTAATGAGGTCCTTGAGAAACTAAACAAGATGAGGGGAAATGTTCGGGAGTTAATGAGTGATAAGGTCTTCATGAGTTATGTAGAGTCTAGGTCAATAAGGACTGACGAGGAGAATGAGGGGGCGGTTAAGATGTCAATCGAGGCTGCAATCCTTGATGCTGCATTGTTTCTTAAGCACGCATTGGCGCTTTATAAACTTAATAACGATGAATTTGATGAAGCGGCGAGACTATTTAATGAGGTAGCCAAGGAGGATAGAGAAATCGGTGTCTATGAAAACTACCTAGCTAGTCGTAATTGGACATTGCGTGTTGAGGCGATTAAGGGCTCGTTGGTTGGCGATGAGTTGGTTAAGAAGTTTCAGCAATTGTACGAGGAGACCTTTAGTAAAGAGCATTTCAGACTCACGGTTATATACCTCAGTTATGCATCGCTTATACTTAGTAATTACCTCGTATCCCTAGCCCTAATCAACGACGTTAAGAAGATCCACGAACTGCTTAAGGAGCATTGGCAAGTGCTGGAGACTGATTACGAGGTCTCTGTCCTGACCAGGCTAACACTCAATGCCCTACTTAGTCCAAAGGATAAGTTAGGCGGTGAGCTTAAGTATGTGCTAGTTGTTGAGCCTTGGGAGTTAATCGTGGCGTTTGAAGACAGGATAGATAGTGAGTTCGCATCAAGTTTTATCTTTAGGTTTATGGGGCTTGAAAATGCGGAAAATGCGTGCAAATCAGTTATGGGTTCAACAGGGGAAGAGAACTATAAAGATGCCGTCTTGACAGCCAAGGGAGATAGTGCCGCCGTTGAGCAGTTAAGAAGGAAGTTAATTAATGATTTTCGTGAACAAATCTTAAGAATAGAGAAGTCAAGCTGGTTTAGGGGACTTGGTTTTGATGATAATGCCTTGGTTAGCGAATTTAAGAAGTTAGTAAGCGGGCTTGATTGTGAGTCCCTAGTCCAACTACTCGCCCCCATAGACCCAAGGGCTCAGTTAGCTTTCATGCTTTATTCATTGATTGATGGTAACGAGGAACTAGCCAAGGCACACGCACTCATGGGGGTTGCATATGCTACCGAGAAGCTGCCCGCGAGGTTGCTCCTTGAGGCATACAGGGCGTGTTGTGACTTGAAGAGTGAGTCGTTTAGGCGTGCCATCGCCAGGCTCTTCTTCTACCACGTTTAGTCCTTGGTTGGTGAGGGCTGTGCCTAACTTTACGAGGTGAGGTTTTATATTTTGGTGTGGTTGTTCTTGTGGTGGTTGAGAACTCACCCTGCATTGCGGGTGTTGATGGCTTCCTATCCTCGATTATTAATGAGGTTGTTGATTACCTAGTTAATGGTGATGTGCCTAGTCGCGTGCTTAAGAGTGCCATAAACAGGAGGGTTAGTAATGCCGTGAGTAGGATAATGGGTGTTGTGCATGTGAAAGGCCATAGGTGGCCATCAACCATTGAATCCATACTGTCGAGGACAGCCCACGCACTCCTCAAGGAAACCGCGTTGGGCGTGAGATCGAGTAGGTTTATTCCATCACTCACGGAGTTCTGCGCCTATATCGATGAGGTGAGGGCGGTGATATGCGGCTCGCCTGACCTATTGATCCACGACTTGAGGGGTAAATCGGCATGCCTTGTTGAGTTGAGGTTGGCACCAACCTTCGGCGACTACACGCCGTTCATCAAAATGGCAGCCATCAAGCTAGCCATTTACTCATGGCTATTTAGCAACTACTATGTTGGAAACAGTGAGTGGCAGTTATCCTACATAGCCCTAATACACTACGCGAAGCAAAGGGGCAATGCGCTGGATGCGGTGCTCCACCCAATATGCATTAGGGTCACGGACACGATAAGGTCATTCATAACCAACGCCTACAGGGCTTGGAGGAACAAGTCAACGGTTAGGGTTAGTGATTGTAGGTTGGCGAGGTTGATCTATGGGAGGAGGTTCACGAGGTGCGTGAATGAGGAGGTCTTGATAGACATTCCGAGAGATATAGCCTCAATAAACGAGGCAATAAACAACAAACTATTCAGGAAATGGAAGACACTACAGAGTGAGACTTCGGAAAAGCCACGATAAAGCCTTATTAAGCCTAATGAGTAAAATAAAGTGGAAGCGAAAATGAGTCCCCAAGCAAACCACCCCGGTCTAGCCGGGGCGGAGGCTTGGGGATGATTCAATTAGTGGTTACGACCCAACCCACCGTGGGTGTGGGTTGGGGAAACTACGTGATCGCTTGGCTGCTTACGTACAGCGGGAGCAACTGCAAACTATGGCAATACGCCTATGGGAAGTGCCAAGAGTCGGAG
>NZ_LCWN02000077.1:0-9412 GCF_002078205.2 Vulcanisaeta sp. EB80 | reverse complement strand
GCACCAGCCCAGGAAGAAGACACAAACCAAATAGAAAAAACATACCAAGAAGAGGCGGAGGACATCAATAAATCAGTGAGCAAGATTGAAATTAAGGACGTGCCAACAATAGATCCAAGCGGTGATTATGTAAGTCATGTAATCAATGATACGTTGAGGTTCTTTAAACCGAGGACTAAGTTGAGGGTTCTTGTTGACCCGCTCTTCGGTACATCGATAGGCTACACGGGTAGAATACTTAGGGAGTTGGGTATGGACGTGGTGGAGACCCACAATTACTATGATTATAGGTTTGGCGGTAGAAATCCAAACCCTGAGCCGGACAACATTCCTGACACGATACAGCAGGTTACCAGTGGTGCGTACGATGCTGCTGTCGCGCATGATTGTGATGCGGATAGGATTGGGGCTGTTGATCCCAGGCATGGTTACCTAAGCCCAAACAATATAATAACAATCGTAATTAACGAATTAGCTAGAAGAGGTGTGATTAAGCGTGGGATAACTAAGTCAACATCTACAACGAACATTGTTGATGCAATAGCCAGTAAGTATGGATTAAGGATTTATGAGGTGCCCGTTGGTTTTAAGCATGCGGTTAAATACCTGGTTAGTGGGGAGGCTGATGTGGCTGGTGAGGAGAGTAGTGGTTTGGCGTATTCCTGGCACGTCCCCGATAAGGACGGGATTTACACAGCATCCTTATTAATAGCCGCTGCCTCAGAGTACGGTAGCTTGTCTGGGTTGTTTGATGAGATCATTAGGGAGTACGGGATGTCCTACTTCAGGAGGGTTGATTTACCTGTGGTTAATGGTAAGGAGGTTGTGGATAGGAATAAGGACTTAATAATTGAAAGACTTAGAGGCCTAGGGAGTGTGGTTGGGGATGTGAGGATTGATGGCGTTAAGGCTCTCTTTGATGATGGTTCCTGGGTACTAATCAGGGGTAGTGGCACAGAACCACTGGTTAGGATTTATGCTGAAGCCCACTCAGCGGGTAGGTTAAATGAGATTATAAGTGCTGCCGTATCGATAATTCAATCCCTTAAATAATACAAAATCAACAATCACGGGGTTACGATACATACCTGGTTTTAAGGTTAATATAGCGCTGCGTATCATCCGTAATTGTGAGAATATTCGTTAAGTGGTGTGGCCTGCCCTGGTGCATGTTCGTTGGATCCTGGCTATTCCAGGGGCTCAACGTTAATAAGTATGCCAGGGACGCAACACCAATAGTGCCTCCAGAACCCATTGTTGAGCTCCAGGGTGTTGACGATGACACGATTAGGCGGTTATTAAATGGGCTTAGGGTCCTAATCTCCCTGGCGTCAATAATCGCATGGACTAAGAAACTGGGTCTCCGGGTCTTCATACACGGTGCGGCAATCCCAGATCCAGTAGATGATTTCATAAGGGCTTCACTAGCTGGTGGTGCTGATGGAGTAATACCTGGAGATTTCGTGAAGATAAATAATGACGCCATAAACGTCATATCCACATCAGCCAGCGACTCACCCGTCGGTTATGTAATGGTTAATACATCAAACATAAACATTGGCAACGTTAGGTCATACGGCGTGATCATACTCGACCCGCCCGCGGACATTGATTGGCTTGTTAGGGTTAGGGATATGCTCAGGACTGGGGCTGGTGTTAAGGAGGTTTTTGTAGCATTAGGTGCTGATAAGCTTAGGGCTGATTTCATTAAGAGCGTTGCCGATATGGTGGATGGTATCGTAATCATGGAAATACCGATCATCGTGTCATTAAGCTTTGATGAGAACCCGGCTCTTAACGTCTTTAGATGCCCTAACTGCTATGTTGATTATGAGACCAGTAATGAGATTAGGAAGTGCCCAAGGTGTGGTGGTAGGGTTAGGCCGATTATAAAGCCGTGGGGTAAGGCAACGATCTTAAAAGATGGGGTGCTCAGGCTTAAGGGGCTTGAGGAGATTAGGGTCATGAGGCTGGAGCCACCCAAAACTATTAATCTCTAGTTCTAGCGTGTTTAATGACTGATTACGTAATGATTAGGGGGGATCGATTAACGGTGGCTAAGTACATGCTTGAGGATGATTTCATCGCCGAGTTGGGTAGTGATAGGGCTAGACTCGTCCTCTACGTTCATGAGGATAAACCTACCGAAATAACGTACGGACCAACGATAGATTCCCTCAATATTCCCAAGGAATTGATCAGTAGGCTTAGGGAGTTAGGTATTGAGAGGCTTTACGACTTTCAGTGGGAGGCGTATAAGTCAATAATCAATGGTTATGATACAGCGATAATGGCGGGTACTGGTGTGGGTAAGACTGAGGCCTTCCTACTGCCGCTAATATCGCTATCGCTCAATAGGGGTGTCAAGGCTATCATCATGTACCCAACCAAGGCTCTAGCCAGGGATCAGATGATTAGGATCCAAAAATACATAACGCCGCTGGGTATGTCAGTACTACCCTATGATGGTGATACATCGAGTGATATCAGGTCTAAGGTTTACGCGTCACCACCAAACATACTAATTACAAACCCAGACATGATCAGTGAGACGTTAACACGCGTCAGTAAATTCAGGGAGATTCTTAGGGAATATGGCCTAATTGTCCTTGATGATTTTCACATTTATAATGGAGTCTTTGGTGCGCATGTTCATTACGTGCTTAAGAGGATGAGTAGGTTTATGAGAAATCCGCAGTATGTAGTATCGACAGCCACTGTTGGTAATCCTACGGAATTCGCCAAAAGGTTGTTGGGTATTGACGATATAAGGTTGATACAAGGTCCTGAGGGTAGGAGGGGTATTACGAGGCATTTATTAGTTAGGCCAATAAGTAGGGGTAGGGTTGCCGAGGCTGCCGAGCTTGCCGTTACCTGTGTTAGGAGGGGTATGAAGTGCCTTGTTTTTGCCGATAGTCATAGGTTTGTGGAGTTAATAAAGAGGTTGGTCGATAAGAGGGGTGTTGGTGATAGGGTTAGGGTTCATAGGGCTGGTTTAACGATTGAGGAGAGGCATGAGGTTGAGGATGGGTTTAAGCAGGGTAGGTACCTTGTCCTGTTGGCCACGCCAACTCTTGAGATGGGCATCGACATTGGGGATGTGGATGTTGCCGTCATGGCTACGATACCGCCGAGTTACTCAAAATATCTTCAGAGGAGTGGTAGGGTTGGTAGGAGGGGTCAACTGTCGTATGTTATTCAGGTATTGGGTGATGATCCAATGAGCACGTACTATAGCTCAAGCCCGAGGGAATTCTATGCCAGGAAACCTGAAGATCTTTATGTTGAGGAGAGGAATGATGAGATCGCCAGGAGGCATTGTCTGTTGATGACTTACGAGAAGCCCGTGAGGAGTGGTTCAGTGGATATTTATTGTGAGGAGATCCTAAAATCGCTGGTTAATGATGGCTTGGTAGAAGTTAGGGGTAATTATTATGTCGTTACTGAGAAAGGTCGTGAAATTGCCAGAGCTACACGTGGAATCAGGGGTATTGGTGACGTGGTCAAGATACTCAGTGATGGTAAGAGGGTTATTGGGTTTAGGGAGCTTCCTATGGCTTTGAGGGAGTTGCATGAGGGTGCGGTTTACCTGCACGGCGGTAAGGTTTATGAGGTTTATAAGTTCGATATTGATGGTAGGAGGGCATTTGTTAAGAGGCTTCCTGACGATTACGACCTATACACAACAGCACTATACTACTCGGAGCCCAGTATTAATGAGGTTCTTGAGGAGGGCAGTATACACGCAATCCCGTACCAATACGCCAAGTTAACTATTAGGGAGGTTGTGTATGGGTACTTAGTAAAGAGGTTCAGTAGTAATGAGGTTGTTGAGAGGAGGGAGTTCAGACAACCCCTGAGTTACGAGTTTAGGACCAAGGGCATTGTGATCTACGCGCCATTCATAACCTTCAGTCCATTCGAGAATATAGATATCGTTGAGAGAGGTAAGGCCTACCACGCAGCTGAACACATAATGATAATGGTTGGCGAGAACGTGATTGGAGCAGGACCAACGGACATGGGCGGCATATCCTATCCCACAGGGCACATAATAATCTACGACTCATACCCAGGCGGCTCAGGAGCTACTAAGATGCTCCTTAGTAGGATTGATGATGTACTTAGGATATCGTTGGATGTATTAACGCACTGTACATGCGTTGATGGTTGCCCGAAGTGTGTTTACTCGCCTTATTGTGGTAACGATAATCACTACCTATCTAGGAGGAACGCCATAAGGGTTATTGATGCAATACTAAAGGGCATGCCGTCAAAGATAACGGAGATACCATCAATCACTGGGGAGTCCTACGATTAATGGTTAGGGTCCTTGTCACACCTAGGAATGCTGGCATGAATATTATCAAGGGCACCA
This sequence comes from Vulcanisaeta sp. EB80, assembly GCF_002078205.2. Lineage (NCBI taxonomy): Archaea > Thermoproteati > Thermoproteota > Thermoprotei > Thermoproteales > Thermoproteaceae > Vulcanisaeta > Vulcanisaeta sp. EB80. The sequence continues at coordinate 5,034 of NZ_LCWN02000077.1, read as the reverse complement.
TGTACGTTATTACCCTAAACCAAATATCATAAGCCAGGTAATAATCACCAAGCCCCAGAATATCCAGTATATATAAGTTAGCGAGTTCGCCAATACCGGCAGAGCCTGGTAGTATTGATATGTAGGTTAAGACAACGTAGGATGATGTTATCAAGACGCCCATAATGAGGCTTATGCGAACTCCAAGGGCGTAGAAAATCAATTCAACGTTAAGTCCAGATAACACCCACTGAACCACTGATAATGCGAAAAGAAGCACATAGTCTAACAGGGTTAGATTAACACCATATACCTCACCCTCATTGATAATTATTAAGTTATTAACGAAACTTATTCGTGAACCAATAAACCTAAGGAAACCCTCAATGTACCTACCAAGCCTAGCGCTAACTATTGATATGAATAGGACGGCATACACCACAAGAAATGCGCCCGCCATTATCAGGGCTATGTATGGAACAACGACAATACCCAATAGGTAGAGCAATAGGACAATTAACGTGAGTGTTATTGTATCCACGGTGTATCTAAGGACAATACCCTCAGTAGCCCTCGTAGTTGGCAAACCCCTATTTGTCAAGTATGCTATAGATACAGCCTCACCACCAACATAAAAACCAGGCACCAGCAGTGAAGCAAACGTTTGCGCTGCGGCTATCTTAATCAACTCAAGGACACCTATCCTATAGCCAATGCCTCTATTAAAGATTATACTGAGCCTAACACCAACAAGCACCAATTGGGTTATGTAAACCAACTCTGATAATAACAGATAGAACGGGTATTTAGGAACCTCATACCTAGCCTTAGCAAGACCCGACTTTATTAAAACAATAATTGTAATCACAATGGTAATTATAGAAATAGCTATGAACAACACATCACGCCTCCAATCCTCACCACTAACACTATTCCGCCTACCCACCCACTAGCACTAAGAATCACAGGCTTTTAAAGCAACTCGCGTGATATATCAATCCATAGTGATTTTCCTAGCTATTTCTTCGATGCTTTGCCATACCATGTCAAAGCAGCCAATATACATCACTCGAGGTATGTCACTATCCAATGACTTATTAATGCAATCAACGAAGTCGGGAAGAACCATATTGACGGCATCCTGAACTATTTTCAGTCTCTCATTGAAGTCGATTTTCCTCAAAAAAATCGGTCCAATGCGAATCATTATTAATGAGAGCTTTAATTACATCCTCAGCATTAATTACACGGTCTCTACTCATTATGATTTCAATATCTAGCTGGTTTTTAAATTTTTCCCAAAGTATAATCTGAGAAAGCTAACTTTTAAATCAAAGTGAATACCTCAAAATATATTTTAATATCACGTATCGTTAAACTAACCCGGACCATATAATCAGAGAAATGCTATCTAAACCTTATACTATCTACTTTGGTAAGAACACCCTTATAGAGGAACGTAATCTGCCTTAACGCTGCATAGTAATCGAACTCATCCAGTGCGGATATGCCATCTATTGGAACCACTACGTTGTACCAATTAAGTGCAGCTGACCCTGCGGTGTGTAAGACGCATATGTTTGCGACGGTACCAACTATGACTAGGGTATCCGCATGTACCACGTGCCTGAGCACGTAGTCCAGGTCTGTGCCGAAGAATGCATCGTACCTACGCTTCCTGATCAGTATATCATCGGGCATTGGCTTGAGTTCATCTATTATCTCGGCACCCCACGTATTCATTACACAATGCTCACCCCAAATCCTGAACTCCGGGTCGTTCTTGAAATGCCAGTCCTGTGTGTATATTATTGGTACGTTAGCGTCCCTAGCCTTTTCCAGTAACTTCCTTATCGCTGGTACTGTGGCCTGGGCTGTGGGTACGTATAACTTACCGTTCGGCTTTACGAAATCATTCTGCATATCTACTACAACAACGGCAGTCTTCGAAGGAACCAGAATGACATCCTCCTTAATCTCCATCTCGGGTATTTTTACGTTACCCGTTATCTTCGACATCAAACCCATAATAAATGGGCGGGCTTATTTTTCTAAGGCGGCAATTTTTAACCTCAGGCTTAAACCTAAATCATTCTCTGGACCTTAATCATGAATTGCTTTATCTTCGACATTACATTCTCAACGTGCCAGACAGGGCTCACAAAGACCATCAACCAACCCTTAGAACCCATCTCGAAGAAGGCAATTTTGAAGTTCGAGAAGCGAATTATGAGGTATTGGTATGGACCGAGGAGGTCATCATTTATTTTAGAGGTATGATCGACGAACTCTATGAGGGAAAGGAGGTTTTTGAGGGATTTTACGGTGAGGGTGTTTGGGATGTGATAGATGAGTGGGATGCCGTTTGAATCGATGATTGCGGCACCGATAATTACTTCGCCGTCTATAAGCTCGCTAAGCATTATCCGCTTGAGCTCGGTTTGAAGGGTCTTTTCGACCACCTTCTTGTCTGGAGAAACATAAATTACCAAACTAATCCCCATAAAATAATAACGCAACTCTTTATAAGTCTTATCACTTCAATTTATGTACTATATATGTACTATAGAGGTTACGTATGCATCTATAACTCTATTAACAAACCTACACTTTACTAACTCCTCCCTTACCAGCCCTACCAAGCATCTCATGCGCTCTGGCCAACTCATCACGCGTTAATGCAAGCACTAGGTTAACCTCACCAGCCAGCACAGCTGCTGCCACGATTTCAGCAAACTTCAGTGCGTTCGTTCCAGGCGGATTTCCGGAACCGTAGACCCCAAGCATCTGGAGAAACTCTCTCTGTGTTGGTAATCCCGTGCCTCCGCCGACAGTACCAACCTCGAGGCTGGGTAGGGTAATTGAGACGTATAGATCACCGTTGTCCAGGGGCTCCATCCACGTTATCCCCATGCTTGACTCAACCACCTGTGCAACATCCTGCCCTGTGGCTATGAATATGGCGGCTATGATGTTGGCAAAATGGGCGTTGAAGCCGTATGAGTGGGCTAGGGCTGAACCCAGTAAATTCTTCCTATTATTCACCTCGGCAACGTCCTCTGCCGTAACACCCCACTCACTAAGTACGCTCTTGGGAATCACAGTCTCACTAACTACAGTCTTGCCTCTGCCCAGTAGGAAATTGACCGCATTCGCCTTCTTATCGACACACATATTACCACTAAGTGCGACAAGCCTAGCCCTGGGGAAATTACTCAATATATACTTGACAGCCTTATCCGTTGCTATTGTGACCATGTTCATACCCATGGCGTCACCCGTGGTGAACTTGAACCTAAGCCACACATTATTACCTACAATGAATGGTTGAATGTTGATAAGCCTGGCATGCCTACTTTTTGACTCCGCAACACCTTTTATTTCGTTGAAGTGTTCATTAACCCAATTAATCAATTCCACGGCATCAACTATGGAGGGTACTGTGATTACAGGTGCTCTTGTCATACCATCATTAATGACCTTACTCCTCGCACCGCCTGACTCAGTGATTATCTTGGCGCCCCTATTTACGGACGCAACCAGGGCCCCCTCAGTAGTCGCCAGCGGTATGTAGTAGGTACCGTTTGCGTAATCCCCAATTACTCGAAGAGGCCCAGCAATGCCCACCGGTACTTGTGCAGCACCTATCGTGTTTTCTATGTTCCTACCAACTACTGCGTTGAAGTCTATGACGGTCCTGCCAACATTATCGAGCTTAACGCCCGTGACCTTCTCAATATATGCCCTCCTGATCTCCGTCGCTTTGTTGGAGTCGTTAAGTGCTTTATCCAGCTCATGAAGCTTTAACTCACCCCTCTCTATCTTGGTTAGTATATCCTCGAGGCTTAGCTCCTCAACCATTACTGATGCCTAACCCAGGGAATATTTAAAAACTTCACATTTATGGCAACTGCTGGTGTTCAATACGACAGAAGTATACATCGTAGCCCACTCCCTAGTGCCGGGCGGTAGGCATTACGAAAAGGGGCTCAAGGAATTGTTCGCCGAAGCCTTCCTAAAGGTGCTGGACCAGGTAGGCAACTCCAACCTGGGTGCCGTATATGTGGCAAATGCATTCTCGGAGGTGCTCCAGGACCAGAGCGTCCTTGGGGCATTCCTAAGCGATTACGTTGGTTTAAGAAGGACGCCGGCGATTAGGATTGAGAGTGGTGATGGCTCTAGTGGTGTTGCGATATTGGAGGCGTACAACATGGTTAAGGCAGGGGTTTACGACTGCGTTGCTGTGGTTGGTGTTGAGAAGATGCATGATGTGACCAGTATTAAATTGAATAAGGCGTTGGCGACAATAACGGATTACGAATACGAGGGATTCTTCGGAATAACACCAGCAGCTCAAGCGGCCATGGCCATGAGGGAGTATATGCTTAAGTACGGTTATGACTATGAGGACCTGGCTTCATGGCCGATAAAGATGCATGAGAGGGGCAGTAAGAACCCATATGCATACATGAGGAAGCAGGCAACGCTTAAGGATGTCCTCGAATCAGAGGTTATCGCGGATCCGTTAAGGCTTTACGATGCAGCGCCAGCGGTTGATGGATCAGCAGCTGTGGTATTGTGTAATAAGCCATTAAAGAGTAATGCGGTTGTTAGGATTGATGGTATAGGTATTGGTGCGTACGGAACTTACATGGGGCAAAGAGACACACTAACTGAATTACTTTCCGTAAAGGATGCAGTAAACATGGCACTTAGGATGGCACACTCATCAATAGGCGATGTAAATCTTGTGGAGGTTCACGACACATACAGCATACTCGGTATACTAGCTCTTGAATCAATGGGCTTCGTAAGACCCGGGGAAACACCAAGGCTACTATCCACAGGTGCCCTAGACGCGGGTAACAAACTTGTAGTAAATGCTAGCGGCGGACTTAAATCAATGGGCTTTCCAGGGGGTGCCTCGGGCATGTACGAGATCGTCTCCATGGTCATGGAGCTCACAAACCAGAAACCATTTGACTCGCTTGGCAATGCTGGACTTGGTGTTGTTCAGGATATGGCTGGGTTTGACCTCGTATCAACAGCGATAGT
>NZ_LCWN02000076.1:0-9617 GCF_002078205.2 Vulcanisaeta sp. EB80 | reverse complement strand
TTTTGCTTCAAGGTAATGTTCCTATTTGGATGCTCAAGCTCACTCTGCTGGAACATCAACCAATCACCCAACTCAACACCCCTAAAATCAACACTCAACGACCTACATGACTCGTAGATGCTCATTACAAGGGTTACAACACCGTCAGCATACCTACGATTCGGAACAATTCCATAAGCAACCTGCCTAAACATACTCACCCAACCAATCTTGGTACCAGGCAAAACATGCTGTTGCTTGGCTATACCTAACACCCTATGTGCAGCCGTTTTAAACAACCACGCCGTTGATAGTAACTCCTTACCCACATCCCCATCAACATCAAACGGTAACTTAATGGTTATGTAGTCCACAAAGGGATATCCCCAGTTAAATTTAAAAACTAACCCCAACACCCTCACTGGTTACCCCGGGTTTCCAAGACCCGTAGTGGCAATGAACCCCCGGCGACGGGCGGGGAGCTGCTGCGGTGAGGGGGCCCGGGGAGACCGTCGAGAAGCAGCCGGTGGCAAAACCACCGACTGCGGAGAGACGGTACGATACTTGGGTATTTACTCGTCATGTTTATTTACGTCATGCTTCAGGTATCGTTCATAGGCGCTGTCAATTGGAGCGCAATTAGTGTAAAGCCAGGCGATTGGGTTGACCTATTAAGCTCAACCCTTAGTAGTGGTCCGTTCTATGAAATCATGGCAACGAGCGGTATAGCAATACTGGCGGGCTTTGCGGTTGTGCTCCTCATAGACGCTGTAATCTCGCCCTCGGGTACTGGGTGGATTTATATAGGCACAACTGCAAGGACCTTATATGGACTAGCTGCTGATGGTCACCTACCCAATTCATTCCTCAAGTTGAATAGGTATAGGGTACCATCGTGGGCGACTATAGCGGCTCTCGTACTCGGTTTACTGTTTCTGCTTCCATTCCCAACGTGGTACGCAATAACCACCTTCGTAACGACGACTACCGTGTTCACATACATAATAAGTGGTCCAGCGCTCATGACCCTGAGGAAGACGGCACCAAATGCTAACAGGCCCATTAAGCTGCCTGCAGCCTCTATCATTGGTGCAATTGCCACAATAGCGGCTTTCCTAATTGTTTATTGGTCAACCTTCTACTACCTGTGGTTTGCCATAGCCCTGATACTGGCTGGGTTACCGCTATTCTTCATGTACACCATGGTTAATAGGTACGGCGCCAGCAAGCCTGCTACCGTGGCTTCAAGCATTGTTTATTGGGTAGTACTCATACTCACCACCTACTTCTTAATATACTTACCATTTGCGGCACCAACGGGTTGGCCCTCATCATCGCCAGTCACGATGCTTAAGCTGAAGCCCATACACATTATTGATTTCGTAGCCTATGTCATAGTCATGGCAGCTCTAACAATTGGATTAACGCTTTATGTGGCATCCACAGCCAAGGACCGTGAGAATGCAATGAAGCATGTGAGAGCTGGTTGGTGGGTTGTGGCGACGATATTCTCGGCACTCGTATTATCGTTCCTAGGCTCCTTCAGTGTTTTTGAGACGCCGATAATACCGTTCCCATGGGATACTGTGATTGCTGCCCTTGCGGCGCTTGTGCTTTATCTGTATGGTTCATATAGTGGGATACTTACTGAGGATCTGGTTGTCGCATTAAGGGAGATGGGCGGTGTTTAATATACCATAAAAATAGTAATTAAAGCATTTATTAAAATACGATCATATATGTCAGAATTCTGACATAAAAGTAAATAAATTAAGCACTTATTAATCCAGTCCGTGTTGGGCAAATACCCTACGTTTCCACCGACAGATCCTGGGTTTGAGGATCCACCAAGGCTTAGTAACTACGATGTCGTGGTAATTGGTGGAGGCGGCGGTGGTTACCACGGTGCCTTTGAGCTTAGTAAGGGTGGTTATAAGGTTCTGCTTGTTGATGACAAGGGTAATCTTGGCGGTAACTGCCTATACGAGGGTTGTATACCCTCTAAATCCGTATCAATTGCTATCTACCTGATGGAGAAGCTTAGAAACATACTAAATAGTGTTGGTAATACGGATATAAACAAGGTCAAGATCCTCTGGGAAAACGTGATTGATCATAAGGATAACGTGCAGTACATACGATATCTGCAGCATATAAGGGAGATTAAGGAGCATGAGAATGTGGATTTCGTGAAAGGCATAGCGAGGGTTGTTGATAATCATAGGGTCGTTGTTGAGGCTATCGATGGATCATGGAGGAGGGAGGTGGAGGGTAAGTACCTGCTCGTCGCCACGGGATCAACGGCGATAAGAATACCAGTACCTGGTGCCGAATTAGCCATAGGTAGTGAGGAGCTTTTTGGTTATAAAACGAAATATAGAAAGGTACCGGATAACGTTGTTGTGATTGGCGGCGGCTACATAGGTGTTGAGGTCGCCTCAGCCCTATCCAGCCTGGGTGTTAAGGTTACCATAGTTGAGATGCTACCAAGAATATTGAGTGGTTGGGACCAGGACATTGTTTCGCAGATTGAGGAAAGGCTTAGGAGCAAGGGAGTTGAAATACTCACGAACTCCAAGGTAATCGGTATAAAGGAGGAGGCTGGGCAGAAGGTTGTTGAGTACGAGAGAAAGGATGGTAGTAAAGGGTCTGTGGCTGGTTCTGAGATCATAATGGCTGTTGGTAGGAAGCCCTACGTGGAGGGATTGGACACGTTGGGTATCGTGGATAAGGGGCACGTTGAGGTTGATAGCTCAATGAGGACCAAGGTACCCAACGTGTACGCAGCAGGCGACGTCATTGGTAAGTACATGCTCTACCACTCAGCGGTTAAGGAGTCCGTTATTGCCGCCTGGAACATAATGCACGGCAAACCAATATATGAGATCAACTTCAATGCAATACCAATGACCATATTTACCGAACCAGAGGCCGCAATGGTTGGATTGAGCGAGGATGCCGCTAAGGCTAGGGGTATAAACTACGTCACCGTCCAATACCCACTGGCTGATGACTCCTACGCCCAAATAATCGGTGTTAGGGACGGTTGGGTCAAGTTGGTAATTGAGAAGGAAAGCCAGAGAATAATCGGTGGTGTTGTTTATGGTGAAGCTGCCTCAATGATAATCAACGAGATAGCCCTAGCGGTGGCCGTTAATGCCAGGGTGAAGGACTTGGCATTACTGCCCCATGCTCACCCAACGATATTTGAATCAATAGATAGGGCTGCAATTAGGTTCTCGCTGTAGCTCCAACATATTCAACGCTCCTCAAAAGCATTACCCTAATAATGACCACTTTAAGGCGTTTGCGGCCCAATGGGTAATGAGCAATAACACTTTTATAATTATAAGTGCATTTTTGTGAGGATTTCTTAGGCACCGTGGTCCTCAATTGAGGACATTTATAACTCAATAGTTAATCATCCATTTATGAAGGGTCTTGCTGATGGTAGCCCTGATATAGAGAAGTCTAGGTTCTACATTGTCCAGGATCACATGTATCTGGACGGGTTTATTAGAGCGTTGGCTATGAATACCTGTTTTGAAACCCGGCTTACAGACTGGAGAGTTGGACCTAGTCCCTCCTCACCTTAAGTTATTATCTAAGTCACTATTCTCTATTGCCTAATAATAATGGTAGGGATTATTCGAAGGATTCTCTGCCATGATCACTGTCCCAATGGTACTTTCGTGATCGTTACAGCGACGATTATCTAAATGGTTAAGCTATGTGGGTATTAATATCGAGAAACTAGTGAGTGCTTTATTAGTGAATTGGGAATTGCTTATTCATTAATTAAAAATAACGCGATCAGTACTTAATTAGGCATGAGTATCCACCGCAATGAGCTCGGGTAGGGTTTGGAAATGCTATAGGTGTGGTAAGGATGTAGTACCTGGGATGAGATTCACTTTCACGAGGAATGGCGCAATACATTGGGAGTGCTTCAGGCTCAACGTTAGTGAGGCGTTTAAGGGTTCCATACCTGAGGATGTCAATGTGCTAATGGAGCTTATGGATTACCTGAACGAGGGCATTGTAAGGCTTAGGGAGTTGGAGATGAGGGCTTTAAGTGATGGTGTTAGGGAGGGCATTATAAACCGTAGGAAAATACTGGAAGGCGAAGCTGCCAGGGTCATGAAAGATCTAGAGAGCTTATTGGGTAGTTATGGCATTAAGTACTAATGTTCGTGGGCGCATGCGATATTAAATTATAGTAGTGGGAACGTTTAAATTCCAGATAATTACTGATTTATCCGTGAGTGTGGAGTCCTACAGTAGGATTAGGAGTGTTTATGCCAAATTGAATAACATGTTCTTTAAGTACGAGGATGAGGTCGTAGGAACACTAATGGCCACCCTATCCAGGGAGAACTACCTACTCATTGGGCCTCCAGGGACTGCGAAGACCACGCTTGTGTATGCCTTATCGAAGCTCTTGAACGCTAGGTGGTTCTATAGGCAGTTGACGAAGTTCACGGACCTTGAGGAGATATTGGGGCCCATAAACATAGCCAAGCTTCTCGATGGTAAGATTGAGAGGATATACGCAAACTCCATAGTAGAGAGTGAGTTTGCGCTATTGGATGAGATATTCAACGCATCCAGCGCAATACTCAACACACTACTATCAATACTCAACGAGAGGGTAGTCTATGACGGTGAGAAGGTGGTCCCTGTCAAGACCTGGACCGTGTTTGGCGCAAGCAATAGGATCCCAGATGAGGAGGAGTTGCAGGCGCTTTATGATAGGTTTCCAATCAGGGTATTCACGGAGTGGGTTAGTCCCGATGATACTGAGCCATTGATTGTTAAGGGTTGGGAGTTGAGGATGGATTTGGAGAGGATTGAGCCGTTGGCTACGATGGATGACGTCCAGGTTGTCAATAAGGTGATCACGCAGTATGTCTATGATCACATAAAGGACATATCTAAGGTCATCAGTCCAATAATCTCGAACTATGTGGAGCACATACCAATTAGTAATAGGACTAGGGTTAAGGTGCCCATGTACGTAACCACATACCTACTGCTTCACGGTATTGATATAGGCAGGACAGAATTAACACCAGCATTGCTCAGGGTCGGGACAATAAAGGTCCTCAAGTACCTAGTTAGCAATAAGGACCAGTTAAGTGAGTACAACTCCTTCGCCACGGTCCACATGCCAGAGGACCTCCTAAGATTAAGCGAATTACTAAGCGAGGCAAAGGCGCTCATAAACAATGAGGTTTATGATGAAGCTAGGCAGAGAATAAACGATGCCAGGGAACTACTTAATCAAATAAGGAGTAAGTGGGATAATGTGATGGTTAGGCTGTATACGGAGGAGATAAACGAGATGGAGGAATTATTGAAGAGACTTGAGGAGGCATTAAACATTGGAAGAAGATAAATGTAGCAACTCACGGGATAATCTAATCACTAATTCGAACAGCTTAGGCGGTGCGTTGTAAAGCCTCATGTCAGTAATCACATCGCTGATCAATTCCGGAATACCCTCAACATTTACATCCGAACCACTAAGACTTTGAACTTCATATAGAAGAATTCTCAGGTAGAGGTATGAGATAACCAGGAACCTGGTCCTAAAGTCATCACCAGCATCGGGAGGGCATTTAAGTGGCTTTACATCATCACATAGTGGCTCGATGGTGAGTCCAAGATCACGAACATAATTCATCAAAAGTTCTGGGTTCCTAACCATGGACCAAAACACCTCACGAACATTAACCATACAAAATCACGGAAGTGGCTTTTCCCTCATAAGCCTAATCGCATCATCCACCGTGAAAACGCGTCCACGCCAATTAATACTGCTGGTGAATGCGGTCTTCATGATGACTAGCCAGGAGAAGTAGACGTTAATTATAGAGGCTAGGGCAAGTAATATTGTGTATTGCTTCGTAATCTCTTCATGATAGAAATCATTCAATTTCCTAATCTCATTAACCCTAACGTAATCCTTAACAACACCCAATAGGTAGGGGGTTACACCAAGGATTAATAGGTATGGATTGATTATTGACAGCGCTATCGCTATAGGTAGTGTGATCACGTATAGGGTATACGATGTGGCATAGAGCATGAAGCCCCTAAACCCATAAACCCTAACGTACCACAACTGCCTAACGGCCCAGGAAAAGGCGTCGCGTAGACCTACATCCTCAAGCGTCAACACCAGGGACTCTGGAACGAAGGCTATGCCAAGACCCTCCCTATGTACGAAATGGGTAATTACATAGTCATCACTCAGGTAGTTGGGTAGGTAATCACGGATAAACCACTTATCAATCAACCATCTCCACACGGCTGAGGAACCACCCCAAGTAAACCTAGCCACAGGATTTTGCATTGCGGTGATACCAATCATGTTAAAACTAGCCCTTAATAAGGATCCTAAGCCAAGGCGCCTAAGTGGTAAGTAGAATCTGTATGTTGTTGATGCACCAACCCCCTTCATCACTAACCAACCCACTAAATTCCTGAGCCATTGCCTATGAACACGCGCATCACTATCAACGAAAACCACAACATCGCCAACAACCCTCCCCAAACCATACGCCAAGGCCTCACCCTTACTACGACCACCCCTATTAATCAAAACCTCAGCATCAACACCAGAACCCCTGAGTAACTCGGTTATTACACCGTATGCCGGGTCATCCTCACTATCAAGGACGAATACGTACTTCCTAGGGCCAGGATAATCCTGGTCAAGCACACTAGCCACATTATTCCTTAAATCCTGGTCCAAACCCCTCACGGGCATTATAACGGTCACACTCGGTAGGGGATTCCTTAGAGGAAACCCATTACTCGACCTACCCCTCCAAAACCTAACCTCGAAAATCAATGATAACATAGAGGACAATATGGCGACAATGAGGATAAGTATTCCAAAGATGAGTAGTGCATAAATTAGTAAATTCATGGGATTTGATGGGAGAAGCCGTATTTTTAAAGTTGACCTATTTACCAAGCAACGCCCTAACAACAGCCGCAAAATCCTCCTCACCCAAACCAAGCCTCTCAGCAATCCTATAGAACTGAAGGGCTAGGGATGCCATCGGTATCGGTATGCTCCTCATTGAAGCCTCCCTCATCACTATATCCAGGTCCTTACGCATATGCTTTAAGGCAAACTGAACAGAAAAATCACCACTAAGTATCTTCGGAACCTTCAACTCAGAGGTTGGTGACCTGGCACTCGATAACCTAGTCAAAACATCAGTAATTACAGAATCACTCAAACCAAACCCCCTACCTAAATTAATGACCTCAGCCAGGGCAACAACGTAAGAACCGAGAAGGGCATTATTTATCAACTTCGCATAAAGCCCATAACCATTAGGACCAATGTGAATTATCGTCTTAGCCGTATGCTGAAGAACATCCCTAGCCCTATTGAAAGCCTCCTCAGAACCACCAACCAAAACAACCAACTCCCTCCTCTCAACAGCCACGGAGGTCCCAATAACCGGCGCATCAACCATCTCGCCACCCCTAGACCTAACAAGGTTCGCAAGCTCAATCGATGTACTCGGCGATATCGTGGACATATCAATAACCAACGAACCATCCCTCAAACCAGCCAACACACCACCCTCACCAGCTATGATGGACCTCACGGCATCATCATCACTAAGCATTGTGATAACCACATCAACAGACCTCGCCAAATCGGCAGGTGTCTTGAAGACCTCAACACCAAACTCCCTACCAAACCTCAACGCCTTATCAACACTCCTATTATAAACACCAACCAACAAACCATCATCCCTAAGGTTCTTAGCAATCCTCCAACCCATCACACCCAAACCCGCAACACCAACCCTAACACCACCCATACCTCAACGCCTAAAGCCGACTAGATTAAAAACCAATCCAGTCAACCCAAACCAACCTAGCCCCACCAAGCACTTACATGCTCAATAACAAAAGGATGGCAAGAAAGTCCTGGTGGGCCCGCCGGGATTCGGACATGGGTCTCTTGTGGTGGTTGTGCTTTGGGTTTGCTTGGGTGGCTTGTTGGTCATCACGCCAGCGTTACCCTTGGTAGTTTTTCCATCATTGCTTTCGGCACGTGCTGCATTATTAAGTGCTTGTTGTGGTTGTAGTTGCTCTTCATTAAGATGGCGTGTGTGGTTGGTGTTTCTGTTTTGTGCCTGTGTTCGTGGTGCCTTATAAGCCTATTTGTTGAGGTGATTGTTGGGTGTGGGTTGGGGAGACTACGTAATAGCATGGCTAATGACGCATCGAGGAGTTGATTGCCAACTGTGGAGCTTCGTTTACAGTAAGTGCGTGGGATCAAAACTATGCAGTGAAGCGGCAAAAATACTCATGGATGAACTTAAGAAACATAGGTGCTTCGGCTATGTACTGAATTAGGTGAATCGCCGAGGGTGGGTTCAAAATCAATGGGCCAGAGAATAAGCCGTGAAGTGTTCGAGGAATTCTACGACATGACAAAGTACGAACAAGGAGGACCCGACATAAAGAGGAACCATGCACTGGAAGTCATCATCCAAGCAGTGCCCCACAAACCCACACCCACGGAATTAAAAACAATTTTCCAAACTAAACCGAGAAACATAGAATAAAATTCGTTTGGTAGCGGGGCCCGGATTCGAACCGGGGACCTCGGGGTTATGAGCCCCGCAGGCTACCAGGCTACCCTACCCCGCTGTGGCTTCTGTTTCTTCATCATCATTTAAGTCTTTCTCTACATGTTCACCCATATGGATGCTTTATTGCATCTTAATAGTTAGGTTTATTAACTGGAATTGAAATAAGCGGTTATACCATGTCAACACCACAAACTCAATGGATAATACTCTCGATGGTGTTCCTAGTACTTGCCGCCGTGTTTGGGACCTTGTGGTTCATTACGAACCAGAATTACACCACCCTGCTGGCGTCGTATAATACGTTAAAGGCTCAGTACGATAACCTACAGACCCAATGCAATACGTTGCAGGCGGAACTTAATAACTTACAATCACAATATAGCTCCTGCGAAACACAGCTCAATAACCTCCAAGCACAAAACACACAATTAAAGCAGGAACTTCAGGGCTGCGGCCTTACAACTACATTGCAGATACAGGCTGTCAGCTTGACCGGCGTTGGCTCGGGCTCCAGTGCCAAATTGACGCTGCTCATTACCAATCCGTCGAGTAGTGGTATTGGGATTAACGGCTTCACGCTGGGTAGCCTATCATGCGTCTTCTCCTCACCGGTTCAGGTGCCAGCTGGTACACAGGGCGGGCAATTAACAATAGCACTAACAATCAGCGGCGGTGCCTTCACCGGCGTATCCGGCGTAACTGGCAGCAACGGCATAACTGCAAGTGGCATAACTGCGTCGTGCAGTGGGAGCCAAGCCGCACAGGTCGGCATCCAATATAGCGGTTACATAACGACCGTTAATGGACAGACCTACCCATTCACAGTAACAGCAAGCTCATAATCGTTATTGTGAAATCCATGGGAAACGCTTTTAAGCGCCTATGATAATTTGACTTCGGGCCCGTAGTCTAGCCTGGTTAGGATGTCCAGGGCATAACGCCCGCATAGGCCTTACGAGCGGGAGGTCCCGGGTTCAAGTCCCGGCGGGCCCACCATGAACTTTA
>NZ_LCWN02000075.1:0-9748 GCF_002078205.2 Vulcanisaeta sp. EB80 | reverse complement strand
CCTCTCTGCATGGCGTTGATTATTACTCCTCCGTACTCATTACCTAAATTCTCTAACCAATCACTGCTAATTACTAGGATGCTGCACCTGCTAATTGTTTGATTGCTTATGCCCGTGATGATTATGTATGGTACACCGACCTCGCCCAGGCCGGCTGTTAAATTGCTTATGTATGGGTTCGCGGCATAGCCCACTATGCACACGGTTGGTGTTGGGACACCGCTAAGGAGCCCCTCAAGGCTATACGTATTCACTGACCCGTGATGAACCCCAGGCAAGACCCTCGGCACCATGAGTACTGCGGTGATTATTACAGCAACCATCAGGGCGAGTAAGGTGTATTTAGTTCTGGTCATACAAGGTTCTTGTTGCTAGGGGCTTTTTTACCTCAGCTGTTCATTTAAAATACCCGAGTTATGCGTGGTCATTACGAACTAGGTTATGTGATGAGCAGGGTCTCAATGTAAGATAGGTTTTAATAATTGTACGATGGCGATTCCCAATGATGAGGCGTAATTACTGGGGTGGTGGTTACTACGGCGTGTCATTTAGGCCGTATAGGCATGAGCTTAGGGATATTGTTATTGCGTTAGTTGCTATGACCATAGCCTTCGCAATATTGTTCCACACCCTATCTCATGTTGGTGGTTTAGTTGCCACATTCATTGCGGTTCTCACGGGATTCCTTGGTCACGAGCTGATGCATAGGGAGGTTGCCAGGAGGTTGGGTTACATAGCCTACTTTAGGGCTTGGTTCGTTGGATTATTGCTGGCCCTTGTCACAGCATTGACGGGATTCTTCATAATAGCTACTCCAGGCGCTACGGTCATCGGCCCAAAGGTTTGGGGTTACCCGAGGCGTGATGATGAGCTTAAGATTGCGCTGGCAGGGCCTGCTACCAACATAGCCTTTGCCGTAATTTTCCTACCACTCTCGCTGTTGCTGCCTACTCCATTCTCAAGTTATGCATCGATTATTTACGCCACGAATGCGTGGCTTGGCTTCTTCAATATGCTACCACTTGCGCTACCCGGCATAATGGTTGATGGGTTTAGAATCTTTAGGAACAATGTTAAGGTTTGGGTAGTCATGTTCGTAGTCTCCGTATTATTGATGATACCCATGTTCATAGTGATGCTCTAGGTAATTCGGTATTTTAGGTAAGGTAATAGGGAATAAATAGTTAGGTGCTTGGCTCTTGTTGTGAAGCTAAATTATGAAGTCATTAATGGGGAGTCCAACATAGCCATTGTAACGCTTTGGAGCAGTGTTGGGCAGGTTAAGAAATTGTTGGGTGATGCGTTGAACATGGTTGGTGTCATTGGTAACCTATACACCGTGGTTGGCATTAATTACATGCTTAGCACGCTGGCTCGTATGAATAGAATAAACACCCTAGTTATGGTTGGTGTTGACGTTAATGGTGTTGGGGATCAGGTTGTTAGGTTCTTTAGGGATGGTTATTTACTGAGACCGTTAATAAGTCATGAAATACTTGAAACACTTAGGTCGAGCATTAGGCTTGTGGACCTTAGGGAAGCCTATAAGTTGGGCAGGTTCGAAGAAATCACTAAAGTCATACGTGAGAATTACAAACCAGAACCACCAAGCAGGCCGGTTTTTAATGTGGAGGTTGTTGAGGAGGAGATCAGGAATTGGCCGTATCCTCTGGCTGGTGCGTTTATTTACGAGAGGGATACCTATAGGTCGTGGGTTAAGATTGTGGATTTAGTGCTTAATTTCGGATTTGATAAGGTCAATATTGATGGGTTGGGTGTTAGGGAGTTCCTGATGCCATTGGTGATTATAGATTCCGTGGGTAGGCCTCATCCCTTCAGGAGATTGAATGAGAATGGACTACATGCACTTAAGGAATCTAATAAGGCTATTGGAGATAGGGTGCTTAGCGAGTTGATGGGAAATCCACATTCATTAAATGCCGTTGTGTTTGGTGATGATTATGTTGTTCAGGGTGTGATAAGTGGTGATTACTACAACCAACTTGTGTACTTAAGGTCTGTTGATGTCCTCAATGATTGGTGCAGAAACCTGTATAGGTGGTGGTCACTGGCTAGGTACGTTGTTGATGAGTTGAATAGGGAATTCAATGCATGGTATAGCGTTGGTTATATAGGGCTCATGCCCTTCTCAGCATGGATAAGGCATAGTGATCTCGACAGGGCTGGGGAGTTCGTTAGGAGGAATATCGCCATATTTAGGGAGTTTGTTGAGGATCCAAGAGGTAACTTCGTGATTACCCGTGAGGGGGATGGCGTGGTTCTGGAGCATAGGTTACCGGTGACCCACGATTTACATGCCAAGTTATTCTTTAAATCAATTAATGAGGCATACGAGTATCTTAAGAACAGCAATTTCTTTACAACATATGCGCATGCAATGTATCTGGGTAAGGAAATAACTAGGGCGTTCCTACTTAGTAACTATGAACAAGACAGTACGTAGGGCACGATTAGGTAAGGTTATATACCATCGACTTAGGTAGCTACCTGATGACGAGGAGGGGTAAGCGTAGAAAAAAGCCGTATCCGCACAATAGCGATATAATCAATGCCATAATGAATGTGCTCTCGAAGGAACCATTCATAAGGCCAATAGACTTCCCAGACAAGGTCAAGGCCGAGCTTGAGAAGGAGGGCTTCTACATTGGTCTCGTCTCCACCAGGAGAATTTGGCGATTGTACGAGGAAGCCGTTAGGAGGGGCATCCTCTATGACTACCTTGGTGTCGTCAATTATGAGGAATGGATTGAGGAGTAGCCTAGGCCAGCCTATCCTTCCATTTCTCGATCAACCCATTTATTAGGTTCGCCATTTTAATGTCGAGCTCCGTTATCCCACCCTCATCATGCGTCGTTAACCTTAAGGTTAGGTGCTTCCAAACTATTAGCATGTCTGGGTGATGCTCCTCCGACTCGGCCAACCTGGCGAGTTCGTTTATAAAAGCTATGCAATCCATGAACGTCTTGAATTCCAAATCCCTAACCAGATAATTGCCCTCAACCCTCCAACCGGTGGGTAATGACTTCTCGATATCCTCCCTACTCAACCTAACCATTGATTGCTGCCCCATGCGCCGCTATTAAACCCATCGCGTTGGCTTACCCACAGCTATAGGTAATCGTCCCTATTAACCTCGTTTATTGGAACCTCACCCCTTAGGTACCTGGCAACATTCTCCACAGCCCTCATTATAGCCCTCTCTGCAATATCCCTCTGGGCGCCGCCAGCTATGTGTGGTGTTCCTAGGAAATTAGGCAGTGCGGTTAATGGTACACTTGGTGGTATCTCCTCACGCCCATCATGCACCCACCACACGTCAGTGCCAAACCTAATGTCAGGCCTCTCCTTAAGTACTTCGTATAGCTCCTTCTCCCTAACCACGTCGCCGCGACCGACATTCACCACTATGGCACCTCGCTTTACTAGCCTTAATTCGCCAGCGCCAATCAAACCTCTCGTATACTTATTCAGGGGTAGCGCAATGGCTATTATGTCAGCCCTCTGTATAACACTCCTTAATTCATCCGTCCTATGAACCTCATCAAAATAATCAACAGGTCTACCACCCCTATTAATGCCGATGTTATAGGTCCTGAAACCCTCCTTGCCAATCCTCGCAATCTCACGCCCAATACCACCAGTACCAAGTACGAGCAGTGTTGACTCAATCACACTCCTTGGGCTTGTGATTTCATTACTAAGGTATTCCTTGGCAATGAGTGTTGGCTTATGGAGACCCTTGGCGAGCGCCAGTATCAATGCCCAGGCGTGCTCAGCCACAGGTTCTGAATAGGCTCCGGCATTGCTGTAGATCTTGATGTTACCTGGTATGGCTTGGAATGGTAGATGATCCACACCAGCCGAGAATGTCTGTATTACCCTGAGATTAGGCATTGAGCCAACCCACCTGGTTATGTCGAAATCCTTACCGCACCAACACATGAGAACCTCAACCTTAGGCAATACATTCATCAAATCGCCCTCACCCATCCTGGGTAATTCGTATAGTTCAGTACCTAATTGCCTCAAAACCTCACGTGCGCCCTCCGGTAGTTCTACCGTACTTAGGACTACCCTACCCACGCATGAGCATTTAGGCACCCATTTTTAGGTGTTTATCCCGTGTTCGTGAGTAGTTATGTTTTTAAATTGGCTTGCTTATACGTGACGTAGATGGCGAAGATAAAGCCACCAAAGGAGCGTAAATATGGCAGGGCCGTGATTAGGTGCCAGAGGTGTGGTACTCACGAGGCTGTCATTAGGAAGTATGGGCTATACCTATGTAGGAGGTGCTTCCGTGAGGTAGCCCCACAACTTGGTTTTCGTAAGTACTACTAAACCAAAGTTAATTTAGGTAGTTGCAATAACTATTGATTGTGGCTAGAATCCCAGCATCCCTAAGCATTGATAGGATTGCGACAGTGGCTAGGACATTGAGTTCCCTAAACCTCAGTAGGGCTGATGTATTTGATACCAGGTTTTTCCCACCAAGGAATGCCGATATGGAGTCTGTGTATAATTACTTCCTGGCGATGGTAGCCATAGACCACAGGACCCACCTTGGTAATTACGTCTTTAGTAAGAACATAGGTAATGAGGCATTCACGGGATCCGACCTATTGTGGAGGTTGG
Source organism: Vulcanisaeta sp. EB80 (assembly GCF_002078205.2). Taxonomy (NCBI): domain Archaea; kingdom Thermoproteati; phylum Thermoproteota; class Thermoprotei; order Thermoproteales; family Thermoproteaceae; genus Vulcanisaeta; species Vulcanisaeta sp. EB80. The sequence continues at coordinate 5,095 of NZ_LCWN02000075.1, read as the reverse complement.
GTATGGAGGTCTTCAATAGGGATAGGTCATTCTTTAGTCCAACGCGTTTGAGCAGGCTGGATCCAATCACGGTTAGGGATTGGTTGGTTGGTGATTATGGACCTGTGTGGGATTATGGGGTTAGGGCGTACCTGCTTAGGGATGTTGGTATGAAGGTTGTTAGGCACTATGGCACAACCCTCAGGTTATTCGACGTGTCCGAGACTGACGAATTAATAGATCGACTATCATCAATGATCGCGTACGAGGACCCGGTTAGGAAGAAGGCGTACCTACTCATAAAGTTCCTGGCTTCACGCGGTCTACTCAGGGTTAAGGCGTACGACATCAAGCTACCCATTGATAATCACCTGACCAGGATTGCGTACAGGCTTGGTATTGTTAGGCTTGAGGATTGGGTTCTCGATTTAATAAAGCAGGGCGTACATGTGGATAAGGATTTGGATGCCAGGTTGAGGTTGATCGTTAGGGATGCTTGGGATGCGGTTGTGAGGATTGGTAAGCTGGACCCTATAGCACTGGACGATTACCTATGGAGACTTGGTAGAACAATCTGCATTGTTGATAAGCCGAGGTGTGATCAATGCCCGCTAAAAAATGCGTGCCAAGCATACTCCAGGGGTTCATTTATAAATGAACACGTGCATTACCTAACGTATTACTACTAGTCAGGAACAATACTTAATTATCCGCAACCGATCAATTAATTGTATGATCATCAGAGCCGTAACCCTGTTCTACCCGGTGGAGAATGGCAGGATCAAACGAGACGAGCTTAGAGATGAGCTTGTTAGGCTTAGGGAGCTCATAAATAAAGTTCGTGGAGATTACGGTATTGAGGTTAGGACTTGGAGGGTCACGTTACCATTCATGGAATCCACGTGGAATTATGAGGAATTGGCTATGCTAATTAATGAAGTTAGTAATGGTCTTGGTTACATACATTCATCGCTGAACATACCGCTGGATTTCAAGGTCGATACCGATAGACTTGTGGGCGCATTCCTGAGGTCGGACAGTTACATGAGCATTTGGGTTGGTAATTTTAAGGAATTGAGTGGTTATAGTACGTCATTATTTATTGATATACTGAGGAAACTCATTGACTCAGGTTCCTGGATGGCCTCAAGACGAGTTGCGGCGCTCATTGGTGATCCAATATTAACGCCCTACTACCCCGACTCAATAAACCTTGGTAATAAGCATAGCATAGCCCTATCAATACTCTACACCAACGATATAACAACAAGCAGAGATAACGTAAGAGGGGCTATGAGCAATGTGTTTAGGAGGGCTGAGGATGTTGGTAAATGGATTGCCGAGGGGCTCGGTGTGGATTACCTGGGCATTGACGTGTCGTTATCACCATGGGGTTGGGACTCCGTGGTACAAACGATCGAAAAGCTTTATGGAATAAGGTTTGGCGAGCCTGGCACATTAGATGCGGTTTATGATCTTAATAGGGCGATTTGGGAGTCATCGAGTGGCTTCAAGGTCACGGGCTTTAACGAGGTAATGCTACCCCTGGCCGAGGATGAGGCGTTAAAGGGAAGGGCTAGGGAGGGTTTAGTGACATTTTCGAAATTGGTTAAGTACACAATGGCGTGTGTTGCTGGTGTCGATATGGTGCCAATAAGGGCAAATCAATTGGGGCTTGTGCAGGGGGTAATACATGACCTACACGCTATAGTCAGCATTAAGCGTAGGTCGTTGGGTCTTAGGTTAATACCGTACCCAGGTGGTGAGGCTGAGGTGGATCTTGGGGATTTTGGCCCGACACCTATAATGGACATGCTTAGGTGATGTTAATGCCCATACACATAAGGGCTGGCGAGGGTGATGTGGCGGAGAGGGTGGTCATCGTTGGTGATCCCGCCAGGGCTAGGCAATTATCCGGCTTATTAACTGACGTAAAGGTTGTTAATGAAAATAGGGGGTTCATAACGTACACAGGCATGTACGAAGATGTCAGGGTCAGCGTGGCTGTGCATGGTGTTGGTGCACCATCGGCAGCCATTGTTATTGAGGAATTGATTAAGCTCGGCGCCAAGCTAATAATAAGGCTCGGCACAACGGGAGCATTAAGGAGGGAGATAGGCATTGGCGATGTGATAGTACCCACGGGGTCAGCGTACAACTCTGGAGGTATATACATGCAGTACCTCGGTTCCACCGTCAACTACCCAGCCGTACCAAACTACGACACACTAACCGCGTTAGTACAGGGCTTAAGGGATGCTGGGGTTAGGGTTTGGATCGGACCAGTTTATAGCAGCGATGCATTCTACGCCGAGGAAGACCTGGCGAATGTGATGGGTTCGAGGGGGATACTGGGCGTTGAGATGGAGACCGCAATACTGTTTCTACTAGGCCTGCTCAGGGGTGTGAGGACGGGCGCCGTACTCGTGGTCAGTAACAACCTGACCGAGGGTAGGGAGGGCAGGTTCCTAACCGCAGAGGAATTATCGCCGATAATCGAGAGGGTTGGTAAGGCCGTCCTCAGCACAATAACGAGAATAGATATTTAGGACTGAAATCATGCGGTACGTCCTAGCTTACTCCTTATGAAATTAACGATGAACTCTATATCCCTCCTAACGAATTCCTCCCTGGAATAGGGAGACACCTCTGAATCCCTATCAAACCCATTGTATTGAAATTGGTGTAGGTTCAGGGCTATCTCGGTAACTAGCCTAAGCTCCTTATCGCCGATAATCGAGACCACCTCCCTCAACCTGCTTGACGGCATTACAGCTATGATCCAATCAACCCTCTCAACAACCTTAGACTGCGAAATCCTCCTCTTACCTGGAAAATACCTGGAGAGTAGGTCCCTGTAATCTACAGCTAAACCAGCAACGTAGGACTTAAGGGCTTGATACGCCTTACCTGCGGCATTCCTGAGCAAACCATTATTTAGGAACCTCTCGGCAAGCTCCGCCTCATACATGGCTTCCCTAAACCTATCCTCCTGGTACTTCCTCACGTCACTCCAGGGCTTTGTCAGCTCCATAGGGCTTGTATAATGTGAATTTACGAACTTATTATTCCTTACCCTAAATCATGACCATACCAATAAACCAGGAATGGTTAGACTCGGCACAATGAGAATACTCAGCGCGCAGGGCTTCTGTCCTCACCCATCGGGTCCGTCCCCTCCACATCACCTAATTCAATGAAGCCATTGGTGTTTATAAATGCGCTGTGCTAAGGCGCATGGGTATGTTGAGGCAATAATTAATTAGTGCGCTTCATTAATTGGTCATGGGTGTGATACGTGATGCTGTACAATGGGGGTGAAAACATAGGCAATGCGTTAGATATTATCCTTAGCGTTAACCCTGTGGAGTTGGAGGGGGACTTTGATTCTAGGGTTGTTACATCAATACTTAAGCCACCCCTCGTTGTTAGGCTTGATGGGGCTGGTTTCGGTAAAGCCCTCACTGGCTTTACATGGCCTAGGGATGAGCGTGTTCATAAGGCCTTAATAAACGCCGCCAAGGAATTGATGAGGACCTTTGCCGGTGACTACGCCCTTGTGATTAGTGATGAGATAAACCTGTTTCTGCTTAATTACATTCCCTACAGCGGTCGTGAATATAAACTTATTAGTTCAATGGCAGGTCTCACATCGGCTCTCGTTAGTACCTCATTAGGTAGGGTTCTTTATTTCGATGCTAGGGTTATACCACTTAGGGATACTTGTGGTGATGTGGCTAGATACTTACTTTATAGGGTTAGGGTTGGCTTCAACAACTACCACGTTGAGAGGGCACAGAGGAGTGGCTTAATACCGCTCGGCGGCACTCCCAATATTGCGGATGTGATTAGGGTCCTCGGGGGTCCTAGGCTGACTTGGGAGTCGTTGGGTACGTGCTTAGCTAGGGTTAGGGTTGAGCTTGAGGGTGTGGATAGGAGGAGTGGTAAGCCCGTTAGGTATGTTAGGAGGAGGATTGTTGAGAAGAACCCTATCTACATCATTAATGAATTAATGAGTTGCCGAACCAACACTTAAAAGACCCTGGGTATGGGTTAATAGTAATGGACACTCACAATAGGCTTAGGGAATTGGTAGGTGATTTATGGGATAGGTATGTTAGGCATGAGTTTGTTGAGAGGTTGAGAAACGGAACGTTACCAAAGGACGTCTTTAGGTACTACCTAATTCAAGATACGAAATACGTTAGGGAAATGCAGAGGGCAGTAATAATGGCAGCAGGTAGAGCACCACTAAGTGAGGCCCTTGACGTGTTGAACGCATTGTTTGGTAATATCGAGAGGGGCGCTGAGGTTCATGAGAAAATATTCAATGCATTATCAATAACGGATGCTGAGGTTAATAACACGGGCTTTAACCTAGTGAATTACGCATACACGAGGCATTTGCATTACTACGCATCGAGGGGTTGGCCCCAGTTCCTTGCCGCGTGGGCACCGTGCATGTGGGGTTATTCCGAGATCGGTAGGTATGTGCTAAGCACGAACAACCCGTTGTATAGCGCCTGGGCAAGCTTCTACGCCTCTGAGGATTATCTGAACAGGGTCAATGCGCTCCTGAGGGTTTTGGATAGGTATGATATAACACCTGAGATGGAGGTGGCGTTTAGGGATAGCGTTGTCTTTGAGATAATGTTTTGGGATGCATCGCTCAGGATGGACCCTACGCAATTCCTGTGATTTAACGTCTCAATTGCGAGAGTAAAACTCCGATAAGGGTTATGGCAGAGCCTAGGGCTTCCATGGGCGTGGGCACCCTGCCGAGTATTAGATAGGCGAATAGAAAGGCGAACACCGGGACTAGTATGGAGAGGGAACTCGCAACCACAGGTCCAAGGTCCCTAACACCGAGGAACCACAGTAGAAAGCCGACTACCTGGGCTATGAGCGCAACCACGATCCCCCAGGTGAACGCCATCAATGATAACTGGAAGTATGGGTTTAGGGCTAGGGTTGGTAGGGCTATTATGGCCGAGTACAGGCTTAGGGCTGCATTTAACCTAACCAAGTTCTCCCGCGCAAGGTTCCTCCTGTAGTAGTAAGTCCCAATGGCCCATACAAAACCACCAAGTATTGCCATGGCGTCCCCAATATCGAA
>NZ_LCWN02000074.1:0-9935 GCF_002078205.2 Vulcanisaeta sp. EB80 | reverse complement strand
AAGACAGGCATCTCCTCCTTTTGTGGCTTCATGTACTCCTCGAGGTTCTTATCTATGAGGAATGCGTACTTATTTGCGTGCTCGGCTAGTTGGTCAATTGGGATCTCGGCATTGATCAATTTGCTAATCGCCTTAACCAGCTTTAGTGCTGCTGTTACGTCAGGTCCGTATTGACCAACCGTCTGGTTAAGTATTGCAAGCAGGTCCTTATGATTGGCGATTTTGCCACTCATTAACAACCTATTTATTGTTGTTAAGACCTTGGACTCGGCTAGCAATAGGACGCCGTTTATGTTCCTCGACAACACGGCATCGAGGAATACGGCTTCAATACCTGTTATCGTGGCTTCCTTCAGCGGCTCAAAGCCGAGACTTTTGTACTCATCCACATGTGCCTCCTCGCTCACGAAGTACACCGTATCTAGCTCCTTCTCGCCGAGTAGTGATGTTGATGTTAAGCACGCAACCCTGTTAATTCCATTATCCTCGGCCCAATCGAGCACCTTATTCACAAATTGCCTATAGGTGCCTGGTGTTACTGGTACGTGCTGCCTAATGACCACTAGGGCGTGGTCCTTATCATAAAACAGTAGGTAGGGGAGCTTGGCCGCGCCATTTATTACTGTAATCACTGGCACAAGGTTCCTGGGCTTTATTGAGCCAATCTCCTCCATCTTTAGCACCTCAACCAGATATTCGATGCTAACTATCGAGGCTAAGCTTGGTTCTGGGCATGCCATCACGAGTGTGTTCCTTGGGTCTCTGGGTATGGTTTTGATCTTTACGTCGAACGTTACTTGTGATGACACATGATCAGAATCTTAATGTTTTTATAAGGCTTTGCTTCAGGGTTATCAATGCCTGTGATAAGCCTAGGTAATAAGGTCCCGAGGATTGGTAGGGGCGTCTTCATTGCAAGCACGGCTTATGTGATTGGTGATGTAACTATCGGCGATAATGTGAGCCTATGGCCTTTCGTCGTGGTCAGGGGTGATGAGGACTCCGTGCTCATTGATAAGGACTCGAATGTGCAGGATGGAACTGTCATACACACGGACGCTGGTTTTCCTGTTAGGATTGGACGCGGTGTGACCATTGGGCATAGGGCTATTGTGCATGGGGCCACCATAGAGGATGAGGTGATAGTGGGTATGGGTGCCATAATACTCAATGGCGCCGTTGTTGGTAGTGGGAGCATAATTGGTGCGGGTGCGGTTGTTACCCAGGGAACCAGGATACCGCCAAACAGCATAGCGGTTGGTGTTCCTGCCAAGGTTATTAGGCAGGCGACGGAGGAGGATAGGGAGTACATAAGGAATAACTATATCGCCTACCTAAGGCTGGTGAAGCTATACACAGACAATGGAGTTGACCTCTAGGTCATGTTAATTATGAGAAAATGCGTCTTAATAATAACAGATGGTGTTGATGGGATAACTGGACCAATAAGGGTTGCCTACCTATTAGGTAAACACCTAGTTGATGTGGGTTTTATTGTAGAATTGATGGCGCCGTATGTAGAACCACAGGTTGAGACCGAGTTCGTAAATGCCGGGTTTAGGGTTAAGGAGCTAGGTCTCAAACCACCTATCGGTGGCGGATTAGGGCATCTGTGGCTTTGGATGAGGAATGCGCTATTCAAGATTCACGATATTGACTTGGGCGATTGCATGAGTATAAACTTATCATTTGAGCTCCACATAAAATCCACAATATTCTATGCCCAAGGCTATGTACGTGACCTACTGAGCGATCTAGTGAGAGAATTCCCTAGGCACTATAGGGTGGCTTACAGGCTTTCGTTACCGATAATCAAGAAAGCCGATGCCAACTACCACAAGGCTCTATCGAGTTCGACGTTTGTGGTAGCGAATTCAAAGTATTCTGTGGAGATGGTAATGAGAAGGGGTGCCCAGGTGCACGGTATTATAAACCCACCAATAGATACTTCCTTCTTCAAGCCCGTAACCAACCCAAGTAATGACTATGTCTTAACATACGTGGGCAAGGAGACCCAATTCAACGTGTTAAGGAGAATTGCCGATCACGGCATTAAGATTGTTGCCTTCGGCTCCAAGGTTGCTTGGATGCCTAGGTGGTTCACTAAACATAGCAATATTGACTATAGAGGTCGGGTTAGCGATGACGAACTAACCAAGCTATACGCAAATGCCAGGTTCACGGTGTTCCCATTTATTCATGAGCCATTCGGTTATGTCCCTGTGGAATCCATGGCGTGTGGAACGCCGGTGCTTACGTACAATAAGCAGGGCCCTGGGGAGACTGTTATAAACAATGAGACGGGTTGGTTGGTGGATACGCCTGAAGATTTAGTTAATATGGCAATCAAGCTTTGGCACGATGGTTACCCAGAGCATATGAGAGTTAGGGCTAGGGAGAGGGCTCTAATGTATGATGAGAGTGTTGTGATGATGGCCTGGATGGATTTGATAAGGAGGATTATTGGGCAATAAATAAAAAGCATCAATTTATCAAACCATGATGAGCAAGTTGGAGTTCCATTTTGGTACTGATGGCGTTCGTGGCGTTATTGATGAGGATTTTACGGAATACCTCGTCGCCACCCTGGCCGAGTCGACAATTAGGTATTGGTCTCGTAGGTATGGGTTGAGGCATTTGTTGGTTGGTTTTGATGCCAGGAGGAAGTCCCAGGACTTTGCCAGGATAGTCACCAGCGTGGCTCTTAATCATGGCATTGACGTTGTCATGGTTAACAGACCTACCCCGACTCCTGTTGTTGCTTGGTTTGGTTTTCGTTTTGGTTTTGATTTGGTGATCCAGATCACGGCTAGTCATAATCCGCCCGTTTACAATGGCTTCAAGGTAATAAGCCGAATAGGGGCACCAGCCCAGGAAGAAGACACAAACCAAATAGAAAAAACATACCAAGAAGAGGCGGAGGATATAGCCAGGAGCGTCAGAGATCTTGAGTTAAGGCCTGTACCAACAGTTGACCCAGCTCCCGAATACATAAATTACGTTATTGACAGCGTCACGAAAATGTTCAAGCCAAGGAGGAGGTTTAAGGTGATCGTTGACCCAATATACGCAACATCGATAGGCTACACGAGCGAGATATTGAAGAGGCTTGGTATGGACGTTGTCGAAATACACAGTAATTACGACCCAAGCTTCGGAGGTAGGGATCCAAACCCAGAGCCCCAGAACATACCCGAGCTTATCCAGGAAGTGACGGGTGGCAAATACGAGGTTGGCATTTCACATGACGGCGATTCAGATAGGATAGCACTGGTGGACCAGAGGCACGGGTACTTAAGCGCCAATGATATATTACCAATAGTTGTTGAGAGGCTTGCGTCAGCATCCATGATCAAGAAGGGTATTGTTAGGACAGTGTCGACAACGCACATACTCGATAGGATAGCGGCTAAGTATGGCTTCAAGGTTGTTGAGGTTCCCGTCGGTGTTAAGTACGTCGCGAGGGCTATACTCAATGGTGAGGTTGACATGGGTGGTGAGGAGAGTGGTGGACTTGTTTACTCATGGCACATACCTGACAAGGACGGTATATACACGGCATCGCTAATAATAGCCATGGCCTCCGAGTACGGTGACTTAACGGGCCTCATCGACGATGTGAGGGGCAAGTATGGTAGGGCGTATTTCAAGAGGGTTGATATTGATATGAGGAACTCCAAGATGTTCGTTAACGAGAATAGGGAAGCATTAGCCAACGCATTCAGTGCGCTCGGTTCTAACCCAAGGCTCATCACAATCGATGGCGTCAAGGTCGTGTATGACGATGGCTCCTGGCTACTGATTAGGGGTAGTGGTACTGAGCCAAAGCTTAGGATATACAGTGAAGCCCTGAGCATGGGTAGGGTTGAGGAATTAATTAATAAGGCGGTGGAGATTGTGAATAGGTTACCTAAGCCGTAAGTGCCTTCACCGACTTCTCCCTAATCTCCTTAATAAAAGTCTCATTAATCCTCGACAGCGTCTCAGCGAGTAACCTGGCGGCGTTTAAGGCATCATTTATGTTAAGCAATTCCACGGGACTATGCACATACCTGGTTGGTATGGAGATCGTGGTTGCGGGTATACCGTCCTTCCTAAAGGCAATGCCCAAGGCATCAGTGGTTCCGCCGATCAACACCTCGAGCTGGTACGGTATCTTCAGCTCCTCAGCGACCGAAACAAGGAAACCCGTTAGCTTGGGATGGGCAATAAATACATTGCCCCTGCCACCATCCATAACCTTTATAGCCGGTCCCTTACCAATCCTCGTAACATACTCCCTCTCACCAACACCAGGTACGTCAGCCGCTATTGTCGTATCCAGGGCAATCGCTAAATCGGGATATACCCTATCGGCAGCCACCTGGGCACCCCTCAAACCAACCTCCTCCTGGACCGTGGCAACGAAATAAGCGGTGACCTCGGTCTCCCTCAACTGCCTAGCTGCCCAAAGCATCACCGCAAGGCCAACCCTATCATCAAAGGCTTTACCGGTCACCACATTCTCATTGAGTACCTCGAACTCCCTATCAAGCACTGCAACAGAACCTACGTTAATACCCAGCTTCCTAACCTCCTCGTCGCTCGATGCACCGACATCGATGAATAAATCCTTAAGCTCAGGGGCCTCCCTCTCCTTACCAGGTGGTGTCACGTGAGGAGGTCTACTCCCAATGACGCCCTTGACCTTCTTACCATTTGATGCCTTAATAATGACCCTCTGCCCAACTAACGTGACTTCATTCCAACCACCAATGGCTCTAAACCTCAGGAATCCGTTCTTATCAATGTTATCAATTAGCAACCCGATCTCATCCATGTGGGCGGCGACCATGGCTTTGAGGTCTCTTTGTTTACCGTACTTGATACCGATAACATTACCCCACCTATCAATGAATAACTCATCAACGTACGGATTCAATTCATCAATTACCAAGTCCCTAACCTCATCCTCGAACCCTGATGGTCCAAACGCTTCCGAGAGTTTCTTGAGTAACTGAATGAATTCCCGTGCAGACATGTTGAAAAACTTGAGGTCATTAATTAAAATAAGCATTACTGACCAAGTGAATTGGCGACCCTCGAGTATACCCTTAGCAGTTTCAGGCCTGCTTCAATGCCCATACCAACGCCAGGTATGTTAAGGCTTCTCAGGAAGTCCTCAACCTCTCTCTCATGCCCAATACCAATCATGGGAATCGCGTACGTAAACACTCTCGATAAAACTCCCGGATCTCCATAAGCTTCGATGAAGAGTTTGTAGTTGCTTATCAACCACTTAATGTTCAAATCCCTAACGTACGGATTACCCGCACCAACAATAAATAACTGGATATCCTGTCTCTTAACCTCACCCGAGGTCAGGAAGTCAAGGACCTTCGCGTACTCATCAACCCTCGGTGTACTGAGCATCGCCGACAACACCCTAACCCTATCCTCATCAGTGCTCACCGCCCTATACACAGACTTAAGTACATCGAAGGGTCTATCACCGACAACAGCATATGCATTGGCAACAGCACGCCTCATTATGGGCTTAAGGTTTGTATAATTAGTGATTTCGCCGGCTATGGATCTTGCGAAGGTCTCATCAACCAGGGCGCGTCTAGCTAACACAAGTTCCCTAACGTCATCCAAACCAACCAACCCCTCTAGCCCTTTACTCTGAGCCCTAAGGTACTCAATAAACGCGTCCTTAACAGCGTTAGGACTTATTGAGTAGAGTGTGCCTAACTGCATGGTTATCGTAGACGTCAATAGGTAATTAACGGTGTTTGCTAATGAACGAATAAGGCTGAGGTATTCACTAAGGCTGATGGATCCCTGAAGTAGGTGTAGGTACGCATCATTAATCACACTCCACCTCTCGAAATGATTAATTGCGTTACTCAACGCCGTTGAGAAGTCATTACCATAATTGACATGGTAATAACCAACACCATCAACATTAAGGAACATGGGTTGCGATTCATTGAGTACTGTGGAATCACCCTCCATCAACGCCCTCCTGACCTCACCATTGACCCTATAGACTATGGGTACCGGCCAAGAATCACTAACGTTACCATTAAGTAAAAACCTGTACTGCCTCAATCCAACCCCATCACCACGCCTCTCGACAGTGATGACCGGATGCCCAGGCTTGTCAACCCAAGCCTTCATAACCCTCATGATAGGCTTACCACTAACCTCCTCAATACTCCTCCAAAGATCATCCTCACTGGCATTTGAGTAGGAGAACCTCCTCAGATAATTGCCAAGGCCCCTCCTGAAGTCCTCCTCACCCACATAGCCCTCGAGCATCCTCAGTAGCGATGCACCCTTACCATAACTAATATCGTCAAATATTTCGAAAGCCTCCTCCTCACTCCTTATAGGCACATGGACAGGGTGTGTACTCATCAATGAATCCCTAAGCATTGATCCTGTGGTTTCATCGGCAAGAAACCGATACCAAACACCCCAATCTGGGAATAATCTGTCCAACGCCTTATAGCTCATGAATGTTGCAAATGATTCATTGAGCCAGAGGTCATCCCACCACCTCATGGTAACCAGGTCACCAAACCATTGGTGAGCAATCTCGTGAGCCACAACCTCAGCAACACGCCTCCTAGTCAACTCAGTACTGCCCTTACCAACCAATATTGCCGCCTCCCTAAAGGTTATGGCACCCCAATTCTCCATAGCCCCAGCCGCAAACTCAGGCACGTGGATTAGGTGAAGCTTAGGTAGCATGTAGGGTATACCAAAGTAATCGCTGTAGAAGTTAAGGACCCTCTTAGCAACGTCAAGGGCAAAGGCACCATCATTAACCCTATCCCTCAACGGTGTGGCGAAAACAACATCGACATTGCCAACCCTATCCCTGAGCTCAAAGAACTTACCAATACCAAGGTAAAGCAGGTAGGTAGACATCCTCGGAATCTCGGCGAACTCAAAGACCTTCCAACCTCCGTCCCAGTACACCCGAGTTGGCGGTGTGTTAAATAGTACGTCGTAATCCCCATCAACCCAAACCCTAACCCTGAACCTAGCCTTGGCAGTTGGGTTATCAATGCATGGTATGAAGTACCTGGCACCAGTCGGTTCAAATTGGGTGGTCACTATATACCCACCAGGATATGGAGCCCTATAGATACCCAACAACCTATCCGGAACTTTACCTTCAAACTGCACCTCAACAACACCATCAACAGGCCCCCTAACCCTCAAAACCCTACCATCATAATTATAATCAACAACTACACCATTAACCCTAACAGACCTTATACTCAACTCAACGGCATTAAGAAGCAAATCCCCACCAGACCTAACGTGAATCCTCACAACCCCACTATACAACAACTCCCTAAATTTAACGTACAAATCAACCTCATACAAATCAACACCCACATCCCGAGACATTATTATCCAACACAACGCAATGCGAATATAAACTTAATGGTACCTGGTGCCGGGGCCGGGATTTGAACCCGGGCCCCCTTGCGGGGACAGGATTGCTTGTTTTTGATCTCAAGTCCTGCGCCTTGGACCTGGCTCGGCCACCCCGGCTTGTGGTAATTGTCTTCACCGTTATTTATGCTTTTCTCCGTAGGTGTAGGGCTTGATTGTGGTTTCTTTTATTTCTGATACAGCTTTCCTTAGTAATATATTAGGTGCGTCCTGTTTCTTAGTCACTTTGATTGTTTGAGGCTTGGCGTGATAACATATCTTAGGTTATAAGTATTACAATGAGTTAAAAATGAGTTAATAGTAAATTCATTTATTGCAAATTCTGCATCATCGATACATCAATGCCGGGTATCGTCACCAAGTGGTAGTGAAGTGCATTTCGGTCTTTGAGTACCAGGCACGACTTATCTAGCTTACATAGTGGTCAACCTCACGTGGAACTTTAAGCTAAATGGCGCGGCAGTGAGGTTGTTTGTTTTTTGGTTTGTTGCGATTTATTAGTACCCTATGCATAAGCTATTGGGTTATGCTTACTCCTTCGTTGCCTTTGACTTGGCTTTGGTGTCGTATTCGTAGTCCTTGAATTCACTGGGTGTTTATGTTGGTTATTGTGGTTGGGTTTCGTTATTCTTCGATCATTGCTGTTAGTGTTATTTGTATTGCCTTTAGTTTTTCGTATTCCTCTTCCATGCCGTATCTCAGTGATTTGATCATGTATTTTACGGCTTTGTTTCTTAGTCTTCTTATGTATTCATTGCCCTTTGGATTGATTAGTCCCTTCTTTACCTTATCTATCACGTCCATTGATTCCTTTATTAATTCGTCAATCTCTATTTTCAATCCCATTTGTGCCGTATCCACATGCTCCTCAATTGCCTTTTTGTTTATGTTTACGTTTAGGAATATTGGTTGTGTTATGACCTTTGGTTCGGGCTTGATCAGTTTATACTTGCCCATTATGTACCCAGCCACGAGGTACCTAAGGAGTTCCGAAACCCCATCCAACCCCTCCCTCTCTGCGAGTTTTACCAGTAATTCCTTGACCGACTTGTGAACCCTAACCGAAACAACAGCTCCATCCCTCTCGGGTGCCCTGAATAGGTCCTCATACCTTATTGGTACGTCATCAACGACAAAGACCTCGCTCATCAAGTATGTCATTACCTAGGGCTTAAATTTAGGGATGGTTTATTTTACGTGTGTAATACATGCTTTATTACGCCGCAATTCCTAATTGATTGCTTTTTAAATCCTCAGCAGGTTTATGTAGTTCACAAGGACATCGCTATTTATCGTAGTCTTAATGACATCAATAGCATTATCGAGCATCTCATTTAGGAGTTTCCTGGCGGTATTTATTGATGCATTGATGTCGCCATTATTTCTGCTCAATATCTTCACTATATTTACCTCATCATCAACTAAGGTGGGGTTCTTAACGTCAATATTTAGGTAATCGATCAGGTCATCCCTAATCTGGAAGGCGAGACCTACAAATCTACCAACATCTCTAATTTTACGTATAACATCGCCATCCTTAACACCCACTGAGTAAGCTCCCACAATCATTGATGACTCTATTAGCGATGCAGTCTTATAATAAATGAGCTTGAGGTAGTCATCAAGTGTTACGTGATCCTTACCTCCAAGTTCCATTTCGAGGTTCTGCCCCACAGCCAACTTAACGGATGAGTTAAGTAGCTCAAATACTATGTCATTATCTCCGCTCTTTACGGCAAGCTCCACAGCCTTAGCTATTATTAAGTCGCTAGCCAGCATCGTAGTGTGTGAACCGAATAAACTATAGGGCGTCTGCACGCCCCTCCTTATCCTTTGTTCATCCATTATATCATCCTGAAGAAGTGAGGCTATGTGGATGAGCTCCACGGAGGCTGCCGGCAATATTGATTTCTCGAATGATGAGCCATTGCCAAGTGCGTATGCCACAAGTAGGGTGAGTGTTGGTCTTATTAATTTACCTCTATTCCTTATGTAGTGGTACGTTGCATTCATCAGTTTTTCAGGCATCCATATGCCATCGAATGAGTGATTGAGTGTTTCAATGACTCTAGTAAGCATTTTCCTGACTTCGATCGGCAGTAACTCCATGTACTTACTTGGGTTTAATACAGCCATTTAATTCAAACACAACTAACCTGATGCCCTTATAAATACTACATGTGCGTTAAGGATAATAGTCTAATCAATGGCTGGCTAATCAGGAATTTTATGAGCGTGTTAGACCTCATTGATGAGAGAGTCGCTTCGTAGATAGAATCCCTAATCACCCTTTTTGACAATTTAATAGCCCTCTCCATGGCATCCCTGCTCATCAATAGTGGATCACCAATCCTCCTAAAGAGGAGCATCCTATCCATCAAAGGCCTAAAGACCCTATTCATAGACGCCGAGTAATCCCCATCACGAATTAGGGCCTCGCCAAGCAGGTGTGCAGTAATCATTGCCGGGTTAATGCCAGC
>NZ_LCWN02000073.1:0-10090 GCF_002078205.2 Vulcanisaeta sp. EB80 | reverse complement strand
CTAACAACATTAGTCCTCACATTCGTGAACTCAACAGGATAAACGCCCTCCCCCGGTATTGCGGGAGTAGTCGGCCCCCGCTCCCCATCTTGAAAGAATTCACCGAGGGAGGGCACAAACAAACAACAAAGCCAGGGTTAATAAAACCTAACCCACGCAGTGGGACGACCCCGCCCTGAAGGACGAGGTTTGACCAATCAAGATCAGCCGGGCAAGTTGTCGTCACAGGTTCTGCGTAACTCTGTATCATCACTAAAAACCTAATACATCACCAACTTTTAACGCATTCCCTACCCTATTTAGTCTCGAAATAATACTTAAAAAATCCAACTATGCCACTAACTGATGCATGAATTAATAATTATTAATAATGAAGTAGGTTTATACGCAACAATCGTTATAGTATCACTAGTATTATCAGCGTTATTGGCATACGCCGCATTAAGGGCTAGAGTAATTACCAGGGATGCCCTAGTACCATCAGCACTCGTGGGTTTTATGATCCTTATTGGCGGTCCCTCAGCAATCATACCCTTCGCCACCTTCCTGGGTAGTTCCAGTTTCGTTACTAGGGTTGGTAAGGAGAGGAAGGAGGAGCTCGGTACCGCGGAGGATATTAGGGGCAGGAATTGGAAGCAGGTGCTCGCCGTGGGTTTAGTACCAGGTACACTGGCACTATTAGCGGGCACGGCGTACCTCACAAACGATACATCGCTTTACCAGCTATTGCTAACGGCATCGGTTGTGGGCATGGCGTATTCGAACGCCGATACGTGGGCCTCGGAACTCGGTGTTTTAAGTAAATCTAAGCCCCGCTTACTGATAAAACCGTGGGTCAAGGTTGACCCTGGCGTATCTGGTGGGGTTACGTTAATGGGTGAGGTTAGTTCATTGCTTGGCTCATCGATCATAGCCCTTATATACCTGGGCGCACAGTACTTAACTAGTTTTATTTATCACGTTAACCTTGTTAATCTTTGGTTCGTGGTTATTGTGTTACTGCTTGGTTATTTAGGTGAGGTTATGGATAGCGCCTTCGGTGCCTTGCTTCAGCCCAAATACAGATGCCCTAAGTGCGGTGTCATGACTGATAGGCGCATTCATGTGTGCGGCGAGAGGGCTATTAGGGTTATGGGTAGTTACGACCTTGAGAATGAGGATGTGAATTTATTGGTTTCGGTCATAATAACCATGATAGCCCTGATAACGATGCTATTAATATTCAATCCCCACTTAATCATTATGAATTTATAAGCACTACGTAATTTATCATTTATTTACGGATTACCGTAATTACAGGTATAAATATGTAATAAATATGCCTGGAAATACAGGGCTAATACGTATACGTACTTAACCATGAGCCCTTTAAAGCCAGCAGTCCACGTATACTTAATGACTCAAATAACGAACATATATGCTGACTTTAAGAAAATTGAGGAGTTGGTCGCCAGGGGTTTGTGGGTTGCCGTTAAGTATGCCAGGGGTACCTGCGTGAGTTTTACGCCGAAGAAGGTTCTTGAGTATGCAGAATTCAACGAGGCTATACCTGTGGTCTTAACCCTCGTTAAGCACATCCTAAAGCAGCTCAATGATGAGGGTTACCTACAGATGGATAGTAGCAGGAGCATCGTTAGGTATAGGTTATGTAGGGACTCCAGGCTATGGGATTTAATAAAACAGAGTGGTGGGCCTGAGGACGTCCTCAAATTCATTGAGGAGGTTATTGAGTAGTAAAACTCCTTAAATATCATACTACAAAAGGTACTGGGTAGGTTCATGAAACGTCGAGATACTGGGAATAACGTAGTAATTAAGGGGATTGGGGAGACTGGGCTTATAAACATCATTAGGGACATCATAGGTTATTATGAGGATAATGACCTGGAGCACATAGAAATTAATGGGTACAGGCTTGCCGTGAAGATTGATGGACTGTCACTATCAACATCGAGGATGCCATTCATGACGTTTTACGATATGGGTTGGAAGGTTATGGCATCGGTAGTTAGTGACTTTTTCGTAAAGTTGAGTAAGCCGTTGTACGCTATTGTTTCCATAACCCTGAGAGGTAATACTAGTATTGATGACTTTAGGGAGCTTATTAGGGGTTTAGGTGATGGAGCTGGGCATTTCGGTGTGAGATACCTCGGTGGCGATTTAAACGAGGGCCTTGATGACGTAATAGATGTGGCTGCCGTCGGCGTACCAATGATTGGCACAATAGGTAGGAGACCCAAGATTGGTGATTTCTTGGTTACTATTCCACAGTTTGGATATACAGGGTTGGTCTTCAAGCTTTACTATGATGGTAGGCTCAATGATTGGTTAAACCTAGATGCCGTTAAGAGAGGTATCAATATGCTGAGGAGACCAGAGCCTCCAATTAATATGTTGAGCGAATTGCTGAGGTATGGGGATTGTATATCGGCAAGCATGGATTCAAGCGATGGGCTTGGCAAGGTTCTCTGGACCTTATCTACGGATGGTAATGTTAAGGTGGTGGTCGATAGGCTACCCATGAGTGATGATTTTGCTGAGGAAGTTAAATCAATACCTGGCATAACCATTGAGGAGGTTGTATTTAATGGCGGCGAGGAGTTCCTACCCATATTCTCCATAAGTAGTGATTGTGAAGAGGATTTTAGAAGACTTGGCTTTGAGGTTTTTGCTAAGGTTGAGGAGGGCTCTGGTGTATATTACGGGAGTTCAACGCTTAGATATAAGGGTTGGGACTACTTCATTGGTTGGAGTACCTAGACCTCCATGACCCTAATCTCACCCTTCACGAATATTTCCTGGGCGAACAATAATATTACGAGTATGGCTACGGCGTATAACGCGCTCGTTAGTAGGAACATTAGTTGGTATGAGTATTTTGCGGGGAGTGTTATCCATAGTATCGGCTTGAGTGATATTAGAACCGATGCTTGGTACATACTCATTATTGAACCAGCCACTGCAGGACCCCAGGCGCTACCTATGTTCCTGAATACGGTGTTTAGGCCCGTGGCAAGGCCCATGTTTTTCCTACCCACGGAGAACACTAGGATGTTTATTACCGAGACATTGACCATACTAACCCCAGCCGCCAACACAGACATGGAGGCTATGACGTAAGATAAGCCGTAGAATGAGGTGTAGGTTAGGAGTATCAACCCTATTATGGCTATCGCAGAACCAACAACGGCTATATTCTTAGCACCAACATTCGTTATAACCCTACCAGCTATGGGTGCCACAATCATCTGCACGAGGGCCATGGGCACCATCATTATGCCCGCATCGAGTATTGACAAGTCATAACCCAGGGGCTTTGGCGACTCCAATAGGTATGTGAGTGCTTGAGCCATTAGGAATAATGCAAAGCCCGCTAGGGTTACGCCCAGGTTTGATGCTAAGACATTCCTATTGCTCAATAGGCTTATTGGTACGATCGGGTTATGTATTGTACTTTCGTATAGGATGAATACCCCGAAACCTAGCACGAATAATATCAATAATGACACTACTAGTGGGTCAGTCCAACCATAGGTTGGCGCATCTGTGACCGCAACCAAGCCGCTTGCTAGGGACGTCGATAATAGGAAGAGGCCAACCCAGTCAATTGGTTGTGGATTCCTAACCCTACTCTCCCTAATGTAAAGGTAAATGAGCAAGTCCTCAAGCACTATGAAGGGGTATACCGTGTGGTACGTGGCTTGCCAACCGAGGGTTTGGGACACGTATGCACCAAGTGGTAGTGATACAGCCATGCCAACACCAAACATTGCACTTATTAAACCCTGTACCTGCGGTATCATATGGGGTGGAAACTCCTCCCTAACCAGGGCGAAGGCTAGGGGCAGCATCGCCATACCAACCCCTTGCAATGCCCTACCCACCAGTAGCATGTCGTAACTCGTCGAGAAGCCTGTTATGAAGGCCCCTATGGTGTATATGATTATTGTTATGAAGAGCATTCTCTTCTTACCATACATATCGCCTAACTTACCCATTATTGCGGAGGATAGGGTGCCCATCAGGATGTATATTGATAATATCCAGGATGCATCTGCGGTTGATATACTCATGTCCTTTTGAATTGTTGGCAACGATGGAACTAGCATACCTTCGGTATACATCACGACTAGGGTTAGGGTAACGAGTATGGCGGTAGCCCTCCATGCATACCTAATGTCGTACTCACCATAGCCTAGATTAACTCCACCTCCACGCACTTGTCATCACCACCGCACAGCAATTCAAGGGAAACTAGTCTACCTTGGTAACCACCTGGTGGTTGATTATTAGCGCTACTCATTAACCCACGGTTATTATTAACACCATATCCTCTACGTCTTCTAACTGCGGCTATCACACCTATTATTATAACGATTATTATTAGCAAAAACACTATCCAGAGCAGTACGTTGGGTGCCGGCTTTACCGTGACGTAGGTGGTCACAGACTCCGTTAATGGATATAGAGAACCAGTTTGATTCCACACAAAGGTTAGTACCAGTGGGTAACTACCGGGTCTTGCACTTGAGTCAACATCGACTAGGAATGTGACGTTTATCTCCTGCCCAGGCCTTAGGTCACCTATGAATGCCTGGGATGCCGTCAGAGCCGAGAGTGGGTTGCTCGAGGATACGTGTGGTTGGATTACCTGGCCTGTCGATATTGCAACCATCACATTCTTAGCCTCCACGGGCCCCTCATTGATTATCGTTATTGTTATTGGAACCTTGGAAGCGCCAGGGGAGAGTGTTGGTGAGGTTATGGTACTTAGCAGGGCACCTAGGTTTGATAGGCTTGGGTTTGGTGGTTGTGGGTAATTAACACTCACCACCGCCAGGTTAGCCTTGGGCCTAATATCGAGTAGGTAACTCCTCATTGATTCACCTCCGTTGTACACTATCGTGACATTCACCGTGTAATTACCCGGCAAATCAGGTAAGCTAATTGGTACCGTTAGTTGCACGGGCTGTCCAGGAGGTATCGCACCGAGTATCAATGGGTTGCTAACCAACGGCGTTATGCCTGAGCCATTTATGAACAACTTAGCATTGTAAGCTATCCCAGACCCAATATTGACTATACTTAGTATTAACTGGGACATTGGGTAGCTTTGAAAGACCTCGGGCGGGTTTGTGGCTATTGATTGTATATACACTATGGGCTCCTGCGGTACTATCAACGTTGCGTTTATCACGTCGTCAACACCCGTGAAATAGTCAACCCTCAACTCAACCGTGTAATTACCCTGCGGAACATACCTAGGCACGTAGACGTAGAAGGTCACGGGCACAGGCTGTCCAGAAGGCAGGGCTGGTATATGCTGTGTGACGTTCACCGGCACCAGCTGGGGTGGCAGAGACATTAACGCCACGGTGACGTTGAACACCGGGGTGTTCCCATAATTCGCGAGGTACACAGTCAACGGCACGTAGGACCCAGGTAAAGCCTGGATAACATTGTCGGGAGTCCCAATGATTGCCGTGGCCTCAAAGCCCACGTAACCAAGCACCGGGATGGAAACATTCGTATTAACACTCTCCGAGCTCTTGGATGTCGATACCGAGGGTATGGAGCCCATTACCTCGGGTATCTGTATCGTCACGGGGACAGTCTTTACACCTGTTATCACAGGAGTACCATTGTACAGCGTTGTCGTCACCAACGTGGTGACGGGTATGGAAACCGTTTGATAAACAATGAGGGGCTTGACACTCGTTGTTATGTTAACCTCGGTATAGTTCACCGTTATGGGTACCTGGTAGATACCCATGGATACGCTTGGGTCAACCTGTACGTAGACTATGCATGAGCTATTACCCTCGGGCGGTACCACGGGTATTTGGCAATAATTCATTGATGAGTTCACGTAGTAGATGGGCTTTATGAGGGATGTATTCATGTAGATAGTTACGTTGAACAAATAGGTTTGCGTTGGATTGAACACAGTAAACACTAGGTACGAGTCCTCGCCTGGCGCCACTGGTTGATTCAGTAACCAGTGAGCCAACACTATTATAGATAGTGATATCGGATCCATCGAAAAACAGCATAGGAAAAACCAGTTTAAAAATCCTTCTCATGTATCGAATAGATATCGGTGACTTGGAAATCACGAAAAAGTTAAAAGTCTGCGATGTACAACAAGACCTGCGGGGGTGCCCGAGCCAGGTCAAAGGGGACGGGTTCAGGTCCCGTTGGCGAAGGCCTGCGTGGGTTCAAATCCCACCCCCCGCACCAAAACAGAAACAAATCCTTCGTAGCTGTGTTATAGGCATTTATGAAAACTGTGCATACCATTCTTAAGACTTATGCATTGATAATTCTCCTCCATCAACTGGGCATTAATTAATCACTATTTTCTTGCCACAATCTTCACGTAACCCCTGAGCTCATGGATAATCTACGTAGGTATGAGAGGAAGTTTTCGATCTCCTGCTCTATTGCCTTTATCTCCACATCAGTAACGTGCTTAAATCTATCCTGCCTCTTAATGAACTCACTAATGGGCTTCCTCCTGGCTTTATCCATGTAAATATCGCTTGGTGGGTTTATTATCAACTTACCATGGTCCCACTCGTAAAGTGGGAAGTACCCCGTCTCCGTCGCCAGCCTTGCAATCTCTATCATCTCCTCATCTGGGAAACCCCACCCTGGTGGGCATGGTGCCAGTACGTGTATGAATGCGGGTCCCTCGTTTAGATAGGACATGGCCTTCCTAACCTTGTTGAACAGGTCGATGGGGAATGCAACATTGGCTGTTGCTGCGTATGGTATGTGGTGCCCGATGACTATACTTATTATGTCCTTCTTAGTCTCAATCTTACCCTTAATCACAGTACCGGCGGGTGTCGTTGTAGTTCTTGCAAATTTAGGTGTTCCTCCTGATCTTTGTATTCCTGTGTTCATGTAGGCCTCATTATCATAAAGCACATAAAGCACACCATGACCACGCTCAAGCATACCACTAAGAGACTGCAAACCAATATCATAAGTACCACCATCGCCCGCCAACACAACGACCTTCGTGCTCCTCCTCATTAACCCCTTAGTATTCATAGCCTTAATAGCAGCCTCAACACCCGAAGCCACAGCACCAGCGTTCTCAAAGGCTACGTGAATATACGGGACACGCCACGAAGTCAGGGGATATATTGTTGTTGTAACTTCGAGACAACCCGTTGGGTTAACCACAACCACATCAGGTCCCGTAGCCTTCAATATCAACCTGGCTGCAAGTAGGGCGCCACAGGCTGGGCAGGCCGTGTGCCCCGGAGCGATGTACTCATCTCTGGGTATCTCATTTAACGACCTAATTAGCTTAACCTTAGCCTGAGCCATACTCCCTCACCCCAAGGTACACCCTACTTTCCTGAATTCCATCGTGGTGGCTCGATTTTAGCACCTCATAAACATCCCTAGCGTATACGGTTCTCTGCCCTAAACCATGTATTGCGGAGATCACCCTAACATCAATACCCTCAAGCTTTAATGCAGTCGCAATCTCAAGGGCTAGGGGGCCATCAACAGTCGCGCCTGGGCTCACTGCCCTATCCAGGACTATGACAGTTTTGGCGTTGCTGAGCGGCATAACTATGTCCCTAGCCGGGAAGGGTCTCAGTAATCTAATCCTCAATGCGCCAGCCTTAATGCCGTCCTTCCTAGCCATCCTAACGCCCCTCTTCACGTCTCCCCATATTCCCCCATAGGTAACTACGACCTCCTCAGCATCCTCAAGCATGTAGGATTCAACAAACCCATAACTCCTGCCAAAGCTATTATTGAATTCCCTGTGAATATCCCCAATAACCTCTATTGAGTTATTCATCGCATGTATTACCTGGTACTTTATCTCATAGTACCAATCAGGGACAGCCATTGCACCCATGGTTATGGGCCTCGAGGAATCTAGGATGAGCCTATCCAGGTTCTTGGGTGTGAATTTTCTTACGTATTCTTCGTGGTATAGTTCCACGGGTTCTGTTGTGTGGCTCATTAGGAATCCATCGAAGGCCACGGCAACTGGTAATAATACCCTTTGGTCCTCGGCTATCCTGTACGCCATGATTATTGAGTCATAAACCTCCTGAGCCGAGGAGGCAATAATCATGATCCAACCGGTATCCCTCATACTCATCACGTCCTGGTAATCACCATGAATACATATTGGTGCCGACGCAGCCCTACTAGCTATCGCCATAACAATGGGTAACCTAAGGCCCGACGCTATGTAGAGGAGTTCATACATGTAAAAGAGTCCCTGACTTGAGGTTGCTGTGAATGTCCTGGCACCGGCTGCTGAAGCACCTATTAGGGCTGACATTGCACTGTGCTCGGACTCGACGGGTATGTACTCAGCACGTATTTCCCCATTGGCCACGAACTCGGCTATCTTCTCAACTGTGGGTGTCTGCGGTGTTATTGGGTATGCCGCAATCACATCAACATCCACATCCCTAGCTGCGTAGGCGGCCGCGTGATTTGATGTTAAACCCAACCTAGCCCTAACTATGGACTCCCTCTCCCTGAGGGCCAACTGCTC
Source organism: Vulcanisaeta sp. EB80 (assembly GCF_002078205.2). Lineage (NCBI taxonomy): Archaea > Thermoproteati > Thermoproteota > Thermoprotei > Thermoproteales > Thermoproteaceae > Vulcanisaeta > Vulcanisaeta sp. EB80. The sequence goes on along the minus strand of NZ_LCWN02000073.1, from coordinate 1,548 downwards.
CATCTACTCACCCTCCCTAACCATGGTTATGGCGTTAGTTGGGCATTCACGGGCGCACACGCCACAGCCCTTACAGTGATCGTAATCAACCTCGTAGGTGATGTCATACTTAACACCACCACTTGTCGTGTACGGCTTATCAAGCTCTAGGATGGCAGGTTCTGGGCAAACAACCCAGCAGGTTCTACACCTTATACAGAGGTCCTGGTTTATAACAGGCCTTTGGGATCTCCATGACCCGGTTTTGTTTATTACGGAGTTCCCTGGCTCAACTATGTAACCTCCAATGGGGAGCTCCCTCCAACCCCTCAACCTAACAGCGCTCTCAATAGCACCCCTACTAATAGTGATTTCCTTACCCTCAGTCACCACCCACCACCCTCACCGCGTTGTACGCCTCCCTAAGTACCTCGATATTCAATTTAGCAATCTTCCCAGGGAAGTTCTTGGTAATAACAACCTCGACATCCTCGGGGGTTATTATATCCAAAACCCGTAGTAAGCCGCCGATCATTGCTGTATTAACAATGGGTCTACCCAGGTGCTTCATGGCTATTGCATATGCATCTAGGTAAACGACAGACCCATCAAACAATTCCCTGACCTTACTGATGATTGACTCATCCTTAGCATTAACAACAAGGTAATCCCTAGTCCTACTCACCAAATCACTAAAATAATTGAGTAGGTCAGGGTGCATAACCAGTAGTATGTTCGGTTCTATTATTGGCTCCCTGGTCTCTATCACATCTCGGGAAACCCTAAGATAAGCCCTAACAGGCGCACCTCTCCTCTCAGGACCAAACTCAGGGTTTGCCAACGCATACAATCCCTTATTTATTGCAGCTTGCGCCAACATCTGTGCTGCAGTCACAGCACCCTGCCCTCCCCTCCCCAGGAACGTTATCTCGTAAATCCCCTCCTCAATCATGTGCGGTATTTATAGTTAATTATAATAAAAACAATTTTACAAATTAATAATAAATGATAACTTTTAATTTCGGAGATTATGGAAGGATAATTCGGCAACCACCTAACGCCTCCTACGTATCTCAGCCAACTCCAGGGATCTAACGAACCTTATAACATTAGGTATGTTTATCTTATTGGGGCAATTCTCCCTACAGAGGCCACAGCCTAGGCATAGCCACACCGTCTTCCTAACCCAATCATCTATAATGCCTAGGTTGAGCTTCTTCATTAGCAACCTGGTGTTCATACCATAATCCGTCATAGGGCATACGCTGGTGCAGGTTCCGCATTGAAAGCACAGTGTTAATGTTGGTTCGTAATTGATAATTTCCTGCCTTATTGATGGATCTATGGACATGTTCTCACCTTAGTTGTTTTATTTTTTGTTTTGTTTGTTCTATTTCCTCCTTCGTCACCGTTTTTACCACCCTCTCGGCTTCCCTCATTGTTTCGACTAGGTCTGTTACGTCTGGTGCTCCGAATAGTCTCAATTGGAATCTCTCCTCCCTAACGCCTATGTTCTTCAACCTCTTCTTCCAATTCTCGAACCTCCTAACCGTGTTGTAGTTCGCGGTT
>NZ_LCWN02000072.1:0-10111 GCF_002078205.2 Vulcanisaeta sp. EB80 | reverse complement strand
AAGTTGAAGCCTACGAAGGTTTGGAAGGTGCAGCCTAAGGGTAGGAAGGGTTTTGTGATGGCGTTGTTCAAGACGCCAGATGGTAAGACTGTTAGGAAGGTAATAGCGAAGGTAGACGAACAAGGAAACATAATAACCTAAACAAAACAAAAAACAAACTAAAAATCAAAATTAAAAACAATCCCTTTATTTTTATTTCAGCACCCTTAGGCAAAATAAAGTATTAATACTAACATCGTCACTACCTCATTAGTAACTATGAATTGTTGGCTTAGTATAACCAGGGACTGTGCAGAACCCTGCCGTTGCTCAAGTCAGCATCCATTAATGCTAAGTTTAAATCCTGGAATAGAGAGTGGGGACATTATAATAATTGCAGAGGAGACAGGTGTGCCATGTTGTATAGCCGTGGTGCATGGTATTAATAGCCCTAGTGAAAACAGGGTTTATGTATATCTAAGTGATTGTAAAGATCCCAATATCCTCAGCGAGAGTTCGAGAACCATGGTTGTAAGAATTGCAAAATCCACCAATCTCGTAGAATCAATAATAAATATTGATTTGAAACTATGTAGATAAAAATATAATACTTAAAAAGAAGGGGTCGAAATATTTGTTTACTATGAGGAAGGAGCAGGGTCGTGTACTTAGGAGAAGCAATATTAGATGGCTTGTGGTTGGTTTATTGTTCCTCGCGATAACGTTCAACTATGCAGATAGGGAGATCTGGGTACTGACGGAACCTGCATTTTCAGTGTCATTTGGATGGTCAAGACCAGGTGCTCCCTTATCACATCTTGCATTGGCTAATATAGGTCTGATATTATTTATATGGTCTTTATCCTATGCAATCTTTAACTTTCCTGGTGGGTGGATTACTGATAAATTGGGTATTAGAAAGGCAATGGCTGTATTCTTTGGATTGTGGTCCACATTTACGGCATTTACGGCAGCTGCGTTCAACTTCTTATCAATGGCTATAGTGAGAGGCCTAATGGGCGCTTCTGAGGGTCCCGTGTGACCCATAAACTCAAAAGCTAGTAGGAATTGGGCTAGTGTGAAGGATCCTTCAAAGGCATTTACGTGGGCCGGGTCTGGCCAGGCCATAGGGCCAATAATAGGCTTAGCAGGTGGTGCAGCCCTTTATTCACTATTAGGTTGGAGAGGGGTATTCATATTCTTTGGTGTCTTAGGTGTAATACTTGCTGTTGTGTGGTATTTCGTGGTTAGGGATAATCCGGAAAAGCATCCATGGGTTAATGAGGCAGAACTTAAATATATTCAGGAAGGTAAGGTTTTACCTACAGAACCTGTTTTAAACTCGGGCGATGCTTGGAAAATAGCATTACGTATTGTGTTCACAACCCAGGCAGGCATCGGCGTTCTCTTAACATTCATCTCCTTTGGATACATACTCTACACATTCCTGTACTGGCTACCTCCATTAATGTATGGTGCCTTTGTCCACTCTGTCACAAAATCCGGTTATTACTCAGCAGCAATTGATACGGCACTTTTCGTGGGCTTCGTAGCATCGGGGCCATTTAATGATTGGTTAGTTGCACGCTTTGGTAAGGTTATGGGTAGGAGACTTGGTTCTATCGTACCAATGGCATTGATGATCGTTTTTGTTGGTTTATCGTACTTCACAGGTACGGCTCATGAATTATTACCAACAGCGTTATTATTAGCAACGGCTGCGGGACTTATGAATCTTACGGTTGGTTCATACGCAGTTAATGGTTTTGATATAGCACCGCCAGGAACAACAGCAACAGTGTATGGCATATACAACGGTATACTAAATCTAATGGGTGCGTTCAACTCGATAATAGTGAGTTACCTATTCATTAAGTATGGACTATTCATCGGATTCACAAGCGCCGTATTCTTTATGGCATTATTTCTGGCAGGATACTTAATATTCATAAGAGAGAGTACATGGAAAAGGGCTGTTGAGTACGGCTATAAACTAGTCAATGAGGCCGTAAATAGAGACCATAAATAATTTACTTCAACGGTAATAGTATTTATATTAAAATCAAATAGAATTTTTCAAGAATTTAGCGGCCCCGGTGGGATTCGAACCCACGACCTACGGCTCCGAAGGCCACAAATACGTAACAAGCACGACAGGTGCTTAACACGAAGAGACCGTAACAAATGCTCCCCACGCCTCATACTCACGTTCAACAACATGCACTTATTGATACAGCGTTACAGCAGGTAATTTTTAATTTTTCGTTAACTTTTACATTCAATTATTCAACCAAATCATCGTTTTGGTTTATATATCAAACCAAAAAACCACGTTCTTGAAAAATTGAAATTTTTTGTTTTTTGTTTTCAATTTTTCAAAAAATCACGCCGAGCTCTCACCATCGTATTGTGCCACACGCCTTGGTTATGAGTTTTAAGTAGAAATTTAAATCAATTGGAATTTTACCTCCTGAAGGTAACGGTGCTTTAAAAAGTGACACAATGCCACCTTTGATGGTATCCATCACTAATTTATAATACATGGGATTAAGGTCTCTAATTTCTATCCCCAGTAATGCCTTAGCAGTCACAAAATTCATAAAATATATGTGTAACCGTTCCATTTCCTTAGCTAAATTATCTGTATTTGAAGGCGCTTGTGCCGCCTGGTTTTTTAACCATAGCATTGTAAACGCAAACCATAACCTATTCAAGCCTAAATTAATCCTAAGGAGTTTTAATAAGCAAGGAATATTACCGACGGGTATGTCGTTGGTGACATTTAATAAGCCAAAGTAAAGGCCCGTGCTAACGACACCCTCCATTGTCGGTACATACCTGGTTCTGCGACCCACGGGCACGCCTATGACGAAGCCGTTGTCCAATGCCGCGTCCCTACCTTCGTACTGCCCGCCCGTGCTCCTCAGGGCGTGAATATCCCTCATGCAATCTTCAACATCGCTTATTGGGACGGGTTTACCTAATTCTGAGTAAAGCCTAATCACGCAGTCCACGAACGGGAACATGTACTTGCTGTACCTAATGAATCCACCTTCCTTCCCTGCACCCATTACTACAGAGCTTGCGCCCTATTTTATAAAATCTTCTCCTTAGAAATTTTCTCATACTCATCTTTTTCACGAGAAGGTTCTCGTTAAATATAGCGGTTAATACAGATTTAAGAACGGGAACTATGTACCCTAGTCGGTATGGGGCAACTAGTAGTAATTAAAATCCCGGTTAGGGTACGTATTTGGAAATCGAAGCAAAACTACATAGCAATCATCAGAGACAAGCCCACGATAGATGCATTAACGCCATACATTAACAAGAAAGTAACCCTCGAGATGGCTGGTATGGCAATAAACGCGAGACTCGTGAAGCTGGTACAGAAAGGAACGTACTACGTCGGCGTGTTTTTACCAAGGAAGCTCACCCCAACCTGGGAGAGACTTCGTGAAAAAGATGAGGAACTGAATGCTATAATAACAATAACAGAGGGTGGTGAACCATGAGCGTGCCCTTCAGCTTCACAACTAAGGCTAGGGTTAAGGGTATGCTTAGGCCTGGGCAAACGAGCGATGGGCGTGCGGTGCTGAGGTTGAGCGTGTCGATTAATGATGACGACTACGTCTTAAATGTCGTGGGTAGACAGGGCCAGGGTGTTGAGGGGTTGATGAATGAGTTGGTGAGGTTGAAACTGCTTGTTAAGGACGGTAATGATTGGTTCATCGAAATACCAACGTGGTCAATAGCGAAGGCTAAGAATGGCACTATCTGGGTTCACTTTGATGATTACGAGCGTCTCAAGGGCTCGAGGATGATGGCGTCGGCATAGACGTGAACCAACACGCCCCGCTTTAAAACCACCCCGCACCGCGGGTGGGGCGTCCTACCCGCGGGCGGAGAGGGCGATCCCCATGGAGGGTTATAGCGACTTTAGCCAGGAGCTTAAAAACCAAACCCAGGACGTCAATACATTGGTATCTGAGTTCCTGAAAGAGGTGAGTAAGCGATCCTCTGCTCAGAGCTTCGAGGTTGAGGATGACGGTATTTACAGGGGCGACAAAATGGTCATGCCTGTCGTTGTCGAGGACGTGCAGGTAATCGATGATGTAGACGGCATTAGGTACATTGTTAGGCTCAGGTCAACCGTGCCGTCCATAGAGCTAACCTGCGAGGGCGACCTTGACGAAGTCTATGAGTGCGTTAAGAGGCAGGTGCCCGTGTTAAACAGCCACATCGCCAGGAACGCATTGATGCACGCAATCTACACCTGGCTCGATAAGCACGGGGCAAGGCAGACGGAGCAAACCACGGCGATGGATAAGTTCCTTAAATTAATTAATGAAATACTGGCAGTCGCCCAACTCACATACTCAAGGCTCAAGAAGTCAACCCAGGAAACCCCATTCAAGCCTGAGGAGCTTTACGACAGAATCGCCGAGAACCCGTTGGTACTCGAGGCAATACAGAAGGTCGCCTACGGAGCCAGGGTAACCACAGACAAACTGCTCTGCATACCCATCGAGACCTTGAGGAACAAGGGCATAAACGTCGAGGAACTAGAGGCAATGAGCATTTCATATCAGGAACTCATAGAGGTAATAAAGACCCAGGAATTCAAGACAGCCCTAGAACTACTCGGCCTGGATTTACAGGAAAACCAGGCCGAACTCACGATACAGAAACTAACCAATGCACTCAGTAAATTAAGCACCAAGGACCTAGAACCCATAATCAACAACCAGGACAACATCGCCAAGGCAATCAAGGCACTGAAGAGCCTGGCACCCATCAAACAACGAATAAGAACACCACAAGGCAGGACACCCTGGGCACTATGCCTAAAACCACCAACTACCGAAACAACAGAAGACACAGAAAACACACAACCCCAAGGCGACATCAATGCAAAATAAACACCAATTGATAAAGAGAAAGAGACACGCCACAGTGCCGACTACGTTGCACAACACGTTGCACAAGCACATGCAAACTAATGCATTAGTTTTCACGTGTTGGTGCAACATTGGGTGCACCGTGTTTGGCACTGGGTGGTTGAAATGCGTGTTCTGTTTCTCGTTGTTTTTCTTGTGCCGTAGGCACGGCTCGTGCTTTCTCGTGGGTATTGAGTCAAGTCACCGCTTGACTTGGTTCTCAATAACCGTTTGCTGGTGGTGCCCATGGTGGTGAGGGTTCCGGGTGAGGTTGTTGCTGAGTTGGGTAGGGCCTTGGGTGTTGGTAACGGCGTGGTCGAGGGCTTCGTGGTTTGGTTGCTTAATGCCTATTTGGTTAGGTACCCGAGTGTTGGTTTGGTTAGGCTCGTGATTGATGTGTTGAGGAGTGGCGATGCTAGGGTTGTGAGGTTCAGGCGTGCCCTGGGCATCAACTCAAGCATTGATGTAGTGGTGAACATAAATGACCCACTCTTCGCCAGGTTACTTACCGCGGTAAGGATCACCATCAAGGCCCTAGTCAAAGTTGGCGTTATTGAGTATGTCGAGGAACTGGGCGTGGTGAACCTTGTGGGGATTAGTAACTAAGGTTGTTTACATGTTTCACCGTGGTGTAAACAGGTTTTTAATGGGTGTGGTTTACATGTTTCTGTGGGTTGGAAATTTGTTAGGGTGCATGATAAGGAGTATGAGGAGTTGAGGAGGTTGAAGGAGGAGAGGGGCTTATCATCGTTCAGCGACGTAATCGCCGAATTGCTGAGGTGTAAACAGGTAGAAAAGGCACAGGTTGAAAGCGTTGAAAACAACGGTGTTGAAAAGCCTGGGCAGCAAAAAGGCGCACTGGTTATACTCAGTGATTACGCGCTTGATTGGCTTGATGGAATCAGGAGACACCTCACGAATGCACTCAATAATGAGTTTAGGTTTGGTGCCGTGGACTTCACCCTCAGCGACGTACTCGATATCATTGGATACGCGATGGCGGTGGACAAGGACACAAAGTATCAAGTTAATGGTTTAATAATTAAGGCGATCATAAACGCGATAAGGAAAACCGCGAGGTCGGGAATGTTAAACGTACAATGACACCACGCCCTCCACCGGGGGTTAGCGATTATGTTTAACGGGTTTTTATTTGTGGTTTTGATGGTTTGCTTCGTTGTGCCTAACCCATGCCCTACCTCCTCAACCTTAAAATCACAACTATTAATACTGCCAACACAGCCACGAGTAGTGCTATCACGGTTATTAGCATAATGAAGCCCATGTTTGGTGTGTAGTGCTCACTCACTGGTATAACCAGAGTCCTCGTTATTACCTGCCCAGCCTGCGAGCTCGTTAGTGTCACTGTTGTTGCTGCCATGCCGTTGCTTGAGCCTGTTATTGTGCAGGTTATCGAGCCACTACTCGGTATTGGGACTACGACCGTCTGCTGACCAACACCGCTGGCTATTGGTATGCCGGAGCACGTGATGTTCACAACGGCACTCACTAGGGCCCCACCGCTTGGGTTCACCGGCGTTACCACAAGCTCTGCCGAGGGTACCGTTATTGTTATCGGCTCAGCACTCGTTAGGGTGTAGCTGTACGTGTAATCAAGCAGTATACCCCTCCATGACTGGACTGTCACGTTGATTGTGACCGGTTGGCCCGGGCTTGGTGTTGGTATAGTTAACTCAACGGAACCGCCTGGACCAGTCACGGCACTCACCGTGGTCACCAACTCACCATTCACATAGGCTGAGTACTGAACAGCAACACCGGTGGCTGGAGTTGATGAGAAGTAGACGGTGAGTGGTATAGTGGTTGTTGGCGGTACCGCCTGCCCGAACACAGCCTCAATTGTTGTTGGCCCGTTTATGGTCAGTGTGATTGGGTTCGCACTAATTGATGAGCCATTAACAAGCCACTGACTAAACACATAACCACTACCCGGGGCAGCAGTAAACGTGACCTCGGAACCAACAGGCACGTTGATAGTCGTTGTCGTCGGACCCGTGTAGGTGCCCGAGGCGTTGCCCGAGACCACAACCGAACCTCCCGAATCAACAATCAACGTTATTGTTGTGTATGGGCATGGTACATTGAGCGTTGTTGTGTATTGACTCTGTGAGCCTCCTGGGGTTGACTCCGTCGCGACAATTGTGTATGTTCCACAGACCAGTGGTTGTATTGGTCCGAAGTCAACCCTCAGTGTTGTGCAGGAAGCCCACTGGCTCGGTAGCTGGACATACTTATAGACCTGGTAAACAACGGTGCTCCCATAATAGATGGTGAGCGTGACGTAATTCTCGGTGCTTGGTGAGTCTATGTAGACTGAGAATTCATAACCAGGCACGTTGGTTACACCGCTGTTCTTAGCTATCGTTACATTGCTTATCTTCGGAGGGATAGCGGCTAAGGTGCAGTATTGACCAAGCCCGTAGATGTCCACTGACTGGATCCAAACGGAACCACCGGTTGGGTAGTAGTAGAGTGGTATTCCAACGTGGTCGTAACTACTCGGCAATTGGCACTGGCTTATGGATAGGTTGAAAGGCCCAGGGCTTGCATAGACCTCACTGGACCAGCACTCACCAACCCATGCACCGTTTAGCGACGTCAGTAGCCCAATGACGTAGTTACTGGGCTTAAATGCGTATGCATAGACGTTAACGTTTGCGTAGGTTGTGCATGGGCAGTTTAGGCATGCAGGGCAGTACTCACTTAGGCTAATGACATACGTCGTAGTCTCGGCAGGCGGTGGTTCAACATAGTTCGTGTTCACATACGGCGTAGAAACCTCACCATGAAGAATAAAGGCGATGGATAAGGCTAGTGCAAAAGCCAAGACCAGGAGTGTGCGTGCACGAGTTAGGCTCAACATCAAAGTAAGTAATCATTGGGTAACTAAAGCATTGCGCATTAATAAGTTCTCGATAGGCTCTCAGCAACACTTAAAGTATTTTTATTTTTTACATCTCTGTGGCGCAATTGTGTGGACCACCCTGTGAAATATGCAATAAGGATAATCTTTGCAGTGAGTGCATGAATAAGGTTGAGTGCTCTGACAATGTTTGGAAGGTTTATGAGAGGTTGGTTGAGGATTGGAGGCGTTATGATGCCATACTTTGGCAATTACCGTTCGGTACGATGACCGCTGTAGGTGTTATCTTGACGCTTGCGTTTCACTACATACCGAGTAGTGAGTACGGAGTTAGGGTAGCCCTATTCATTGCGCTCGCCGGGTTCACCTTCGTTATGATGCACGTATCATACAAGGTGAGGCACTTCCAAATAGAGAGGGCAGCATGCATAGAGGCAATAGAGTGCAAGTGCGCAAAATTCACAATACCCTACAACACAAAAGGCGCAGATAAACTCGTGCTCTGTAAAGAAATAAAAAACTATGAGCGTGGGGTTTACGAAATGAGGTCATACCACCTCGTATACGCCATGTACGTAGGTATGATATACATGCTCCTCCTATTCGCATTCATCGAATTACCTCATGTAGGCCTCATATATGCGGCAATTTATGCTTGTTGCACAACAACAGTTTTAATACTTATTATAATTAGTATTGAGTGGCTACAACGCTGGTTACAACCACATTTACGAAGAATACGATTACATTGGCGAAGGAGAGGAGAGAGGGGATGAAGACGGAAAGGGAAATTAATCACAACAAACCCTAGGCGCGTACTTCAGGTACCAACCCCTAAGCTCTTCGTGCCTAGGACTCCAATAATGCTCAACTAAAACCCTAAACTCACTGGGTGGCGCCCTACCCTGCAGGGTGTTGACTATGGACTCGGGCACGCCCTGGCTTATCATGTGGGTTGCGAAGAACTTACGCAACTCATACAACTCAAACTCACGCCCAAGCACCTGCCTGGCAGTGTCCTTAATCTCACGCCTTAGGCGCGATTGGTCGAAGGGTATCAGCTTTCGTTTTGCTTTCTCAATGACTTCTTGGGTAAACAGGTTGCTCGACTCCCACAGCTTTGCCATCCTCACGATCCACGCCTCCCTGTGCGGGAGGTAGTTGGTCTTAACCCACTCCAGGAACTCTGGCCTCAAAAACGCAACGAAGGCACGCTTAGTCTCCGTGACCTTACCAATCCTGAGCATGCCATGCTCAAGGTCCAAGTCATCAATGCTCAGGAGGAATGGCTCACCTGGTCTCAACCCAGTCTCTGCCAGGAGTGCGAAGTAGAACCTGGTCTCTATTGTTGGTAGTTGTTGCCAGATTTGGCGTAGCTGGTCAATGGTGGGTAGCTTAATGCGGTTGTTGCTCTTTGCCTTGTACGTCTTGAATGCGTGGTAGAGCAAGCCGAATAGGAATGGGTCTCTGGGTTCAAGTATTGTCTTGAGTAGGGACTTTAGGGCTGTGGTTAGGTGGTGTAGTACATGTTCTTCGCCCTCCTCAGCCAACCCGGATAGGTACTCCCTAATGCCGTCGGGCGTTAGGTTCCAGTTGAGTTCTGCGAGCATTTCCCTGAGGTAGTGGGTGTAATCCCTCAAGGTCTTCTCGGTAACCCCCTCAAGCCTCTTCGCCTTGATAAACTCCTCAATGTCCTGCTCAGTAACCACCCACTTATTACCCATAGCCCTAACGTAATCACCAAGATACCTGTCCAGGTAAGACAGGAGTAGGTCCCTGTACTCTGGGTCAGCCCTAGCCCTGGCAACAACCCTAACTAAATCGCTAATGCTTGCTGGCTCAAGCTCGGGTATTTGACCAAGGAGCTTGGCAAGCTCCTCATTACTGAGGAACTTAAGGGCACGGCAAAGCAGGTCCTCAGTAACACGCCTCTTACCGCTCCTAATCATGCTGATTAGGTTGAGGGTCACGCCAAGGTCACGGGCCTTGACACCTTTCTTCTCCATGACGTAGTTGATAATCCTGACACGCTCCTCATTGCCTATCTTCTCGATGTTAATGAGCTCGCAATCAACCATGGGCTTCACCTGCTGTACTCATTGCCACAGCAGGGTATTTAAACCTTCTGTAACAGGAAACACATCGATATGTAACACGGTATGGAAAGATAGAACGCAGAACTGGCGGCCCCGGTGGGATTTGAACCCACGACCTACGGCTCCGAAGGCCGCCGCTCTTCCTGGCTGAGCTACGGGGCCGTATTATTAGAGCTTTAGTGTTATTTTTGCTTTTGCTTAGGGTATTACCT
>NZ_LCWN02000071.1:0-10377 GCF_002078205.2 Vulcanisaeta sp. EB80 | reverse complement strand
TTAGCAAATTGATCAATGCCGAGATCCCAATTGACCAACTAGCCGAGCACGCAAATAAGTACGCATTCCTCATAGATAAGAACCTCGAGGAGTACATGAAGCCACAAAAGGAGGAGATGCCTGTCTTTTACTAGTGGTTTCACTTTAAGGTCGCCACAGCGTACCTAAGGGCCTTCCTATTCAACCACACGGCTAGCATTGTCATTGGGACTAGGCTCATCTTAACGGTTAGTTGGGACAACATCAGTAACCATATGTTGGGGACCACGCCGTAGAAGGCTATTGGTATGAAGACCAGGGTGTCTATGGTCATGGCAACAGGGTCCGAGTACCCAACCCTCCTCAAAACACCACCACCCAACCTGGAAACTAAAAATACATCATATGTTTCGGAGACTATGAAGGCTGTTATTGAGGCTATGGCAATCCTGGCGCTAACGCCCATTATAGCTGCAAAGGGCGCCTGCAATGGCTCCCAGAACTGGGCCGGCGGGTAGTTAATCACTAGGTAATTAATGAGGAACACCAGGGCTTGTAGATAGGCGGCTATCCTAACGACCCAATAACCAACACCCCTACCGTACCTGAGGGTTAGGAAGTCAAGCACCGAGACACTGGCGCTGTATGTAATCACGCCCATTGGCACCACCAACGGACCCACGTAGGCCCCTATTTTGCTAGCCATGTACTGGCTTATGGTTAGCAGGAGTATATAATCCATGGCGCCAACAGGTAACAACAACTCCTCCCTGCCAAGCCTATGCACAAGCCATAATATACCAGCGGCTGCTATATACACCATGAAGGCCATGCCGTACAGGATTGGCAGGCTATACAAAGAACTCCAGGTCATACAGGCAGGCAGAAAATACCTAAGTTTATAAACCCTGCTACTCAACCATAAAAATAATTTCTAAGTATTATACCAAGCGAAATGACCCATGGCACCCTCCACAATTCACAAACCAGTTATTTTGAATTTTCTAGCATCGATCATCGCCCGAAAAATCACGACCCACCCAGCCAGCTCAGGAACTCGCCAAACCTATGTCTCATCACTATCGACCTCATGCCCTGAGTCTCCTCAGGGTCTTCAATATCGGCGTAAAACCGTGTTAGCGCTATTCGTGGCGCTGGTTGCTGTGAGTGTGCTGTAAAATCTCGGTGGCTCTCCTCGCTTAAGGCTGTGGCTGTTGGTCATGGTTATCGTAGTGGTAGGCTTGTTGTCCTGCCCAACAACATGGCTTGGCTTGCTTGGTTCTGGCTCGTGCCGAGGCAATAGTTTTTCTCTCGCCTTGGCGATGCATAAAGTCGTGTCTCTATGTTCAATTTTGCTAGATAACGACTATGGAAATACCACAGGTTTTAATATCCTCGGCATGGTATAGATAGAAGGTTAAAAAGAACCCTCATGACTATGCATATGATGGAGCCTTTACCAGGGCAATTAAGCGCAGTTATCAGTGAGGCGCATGGTTATGAGGTTGGACTTGAGGGACTAGACGTAACGGTGCACTTTAGGGATAGGAAACGCGAGATTGAAATGCTCTTTACAGACTTACTAAAACACAGGGGCGTCTCGCTCATCTAGGACCACGGGGCGCAGGTAAGTCAACGCTAATAGAGGTTGTTGTGAGCAGCGTTAAAAGGCTCGGTGGTTTTGAGAACTATGCATTTATGCACTTCCACTTCGACGAGGGGGTAATCAGGGAACTTCAAATACACATGCCGGGCCTAGGTAACGAAGTAATTAATGAATTAAGAGGCGCCTTCATGCTCGACGTAGGCATAGACCCGATAAGGTTCACGGTTAAGATTGAGAGTGTAATCGACATAATAGCTAAAACGCTCGAGAGGTATCGACTAAGTGATAAAATGGTTGTGGTCCTCTTCGACGATATTGACAAGTACACGGAGATGTACGGCCATGGAGTGCTTGAGGCCGTGGTTAACGCGGTATCCGACGTGATAAGGAGACGCAATGCCTCAATGAAGGCGATCTTCATGGCCAGCGACCAAGTTGCCGTCAATATCATCAACAGGGTAGGCCCAAAGGGTGGTTTATCGCCATACCTCATATGGAACCTGCCGAGGAAGGCGTTTGAAGATGTTGTTAGTGAGGTTTCGGAGAAGCTCGGGGTTAGGGATGTTAACGTAGACCTGCTTTGGCAGTTGATTGGCGGCAACGTTAGAGAATTGGCAGTACTCATTGGCAGGTATAATTGGGACGTAAAGCCCTGGCTCCAGGGCGAAATCGTGAAAATGATAGAGTACGCGTTCGATGATTACAGGGTAGCGAGGGGGCTTGGTAAACCTAGCAACGTACTTGGGAAGATGATTGATGATGGAAACTCCGCAGTGAGGGAGTACGGCCTCGGCGAGTTCGATGGACAACCCGACATTGTTAGGAATGACTACGGATTACTCGAGAAGAACATAATAATCAACGTAGGGCTACCACGCGTAACGCACCTATCCGAACTACCCAGCGAACCCTGGGTCGGTAGGGACTACGCCTACCAAATACCAGCCTACTACTGGGTCCTGAGGGCAATGATCAAGAGAAAAAGCATTAACGTGGCACCTGAGGAAATACTAAGGACGATGAGCACAAGCGCCCCTTCAATGAATAAGAGGCGTCATCAAGGGTCCTGAACCAACCACCTAAGCGCAGACAAGTACTCCCCAAAGTCCTGCTCAGGCATGAGATTTCCGATGTCCACTCGAGAAGCCCACTCCCCTAAGTACCTCTTCTCGTAATAATCACCCCTCAACCTAGACAAGGCACCTATGGGATCCTGCCTACAAACCCTCCTATCACCACCAAGCCCAATACACAACCACGCCTCATGCATGGGATTAACAGCGACCACCCTAACAAACACATTGCTCGGCAAATCCCTAAAGTGCATAATCACGTCATCCTCAGCGTTTGACTTACCCTCACTGTCTATGACGAATAAAACCTTAACCCGCTCCCCCTCAATCACCTCACGTCTGCTCAGGACTATCCTACTCAACTTAGCATCGCACTTACGAACGGGTCTCGAACCCACCCTTATACCCACAGATGGGTCTAACTCATCGTTTTCCCTAAGTTTCCTCATTATGGCCATGTGGAACTCCTTACCGTAGGTATCCTCCACGAACATGATACGCAACATATCACTCAGCCCCACTCCCCTGCACCCACGTCCTTGAATAAAGTACGTAATCGGAAAGAGAAACACCAAGCTCGCTAAGCCTCCTCTTAAGCCTCTCGAGATCGCCGTATGGAGGCTCAACCACAGTCCCACCATCATCACCCCTAGAAACCACAAAGACCCTCTCAGGCTCGGCCATATCCACAAGCGCCGGCGAGTGCGTCGCAATTATAACCGGGACCTCGAGCGAGTTCAAGACATCGTAAATAACCTTCAAAGCCTTGACGTGAAGGCTATTCTCAACCTCATCAATCAACAACATCGTTGGCCTAAGCTCAACGGCGGAGGCTATGGCCAATGCCTTAATGAGGCCGTCGGCGATATTCGGAGGCGGCAACTCAATACCACGCTCCCTAATGACCAGAAACACCCTACCAGCCGAGCTCCTAGGCTCCACAGCAACGCCATTAAACGCCTCCCTCAGGACCATACTTATGTACTCAGTACGACCCTCAGCGGAGAGCCTATAAAAGACCTGGGGTAGGTTACGGGCTCTAACGTCTAACCGCTCCTCGCCCGTGAAGGGCTGTGGCTCAGAGATGGCGCCAATGTCTGGGTGCTTGAGTAATACGCTCCTTTCAAGAAGGATCCTAATCGTCGTGTTGATCAGGGTGGATAGGTTTGGCGGTGCTATTGTCGTGTCGTACAATACACCCCTAAACTCGCCTGAATTAGCTAAACCCCACTTTATTAATATGGGCATGTACATAAAAAATTTAGGGAATGCCGTCCCGATGAAATAGAATTCAGTAAACCCATTACCTAGGGAAGCTGAAGGAATACGAAAGTGAGCGAAAGGAGATGCTAAGAGTAACTTTAGGAATTGGCTTTCGATTGCTCTTTGAGTTATAACAAGTTCTCCTTTAACTTCTAAATCTATAGGTTTTTGACTTAATTCATTTATTTTGTTTATAATCTTTATAATTTTGCCTCTGAACGGCTTAGACGCAGAGACCCTCCTTACCATTTTCATGAAATCTACGTACTCACTTACGTACCTTGGGTTAATACATACCCTAACCTCGCCATCACCAACCTCGAGCTTCGTCGTGAATTCCTTATCCGCAGTCTCCCAAGTAATCAACATGTAGGATGGCTCTATTGTTACCCTACCACGCGACAGCGTAAACTTCACGGCAAACCTGACGTAATGCTTAAAGTATGCCTCCCCACGCATCATCACGACCCTAAAAAGCAACTCGAAGCCTATGGGGTTCTCGAAACGCCTCATGAAGAAGAGGTCCTCGGGGCTCCAATACTGCGGTAGGTAGGGCAGGTAAGGTGTCTTGAGTAGCTCCGCCTGCGAGAGCGCCCTCGACAGGAGGTGGAGTGCCTCGAGTATGTTTGTCTTACCAGCCATGTTGGGACCCGCAAGTACGTTAACGCCAGGTTTTGGTCTCAGGGTTAGGTGCCTTATGCTTTTGAAGTTCTCTATCGTTATCTCCTCAGGAAACACCTTGATGGTTGGGGCCTCCTTTTCTGCCATGGGTTACGTATTAATCAACGCCGTACCTTAAAAAGTTGCCTATGCACGGCGCTCAGGGTTTGATTAGTACAAGGTATTTTTAAGGAGGGTTGAGCATTAAAACCATGCGACTCGGTGATTGATGGCACTGCACGGGCACTATAACGAAAACACTCGTGATAGTAGGCATGTCTCCGTTAATGATGCCGAGAAGCTTATTGTATATGTGCCGGGATTCGATATGTAGATGGCCGATGAGCTTAGCATCACGGAACATTTAATTTCTGTGCCATTGCCTGGCAGTCGCCTATGTTATTTCCTCCGCCACCTAACGAACCACGTATGCCGTAGCGCTCATCAAGAATGCGGCGTTTCGCCCTGGCTCTGCGTTGCCTTGCCCATTTATTGTTGTCTCCGTGGGGCTGGTTATTGCTGAACGAGATCGGTGTGTTGGGTTGACCTAGTCATTTTCAGGTAAAGCCTGCTCACGAAGCTAATGTAGCCGGGGAACCAAGAGCACTGAACGCAGCACTTGAAGACATGCCCAACCGCCTAACATTCGATACATCGAACTGTATACCCAATATGCTAAATAACCTATAATTATTAGTTTAGTGAGGGGCTTAAGCTCTATATCGGGCACGCCATCGAGCCTAACTGAACCATCGTACTCCTTGAACGTTATCGCCGGAGCACCGCTAACGCCCCTATAGTCCAGCCTACCGATGACCAGCCTAATCATCGATTGCTAAGGCTTAGCCTTTAAAGAGTAGCTATGGTTGGATTAACGTGTTGAGAAGTCTACGATAAAAGTATAAATAACACCTACACTGGATCCTCCATAATGAGTGAGGAGTTTTTAACAATAATTTCAGTATTTTTGGGAGTAATTAGTACAATCGCGTCATTAATAGCTATAGGGGTGCCTGTGCCGATTGCAATAATAATAGTCCTTACCATAGTAGGGATAGGTTACGACTGGTATCGGCGTAAGAAGGAAGAGGATGAAGTAGTGATAAGGCTTTGACCTTAACAGCCTAGTGCATGGATGGTCTCGTTTTTCCTCGGCAATTATGAGTGTGGTCCAGCCATTGCTAAGGGCTTTTTAATCATGGTGCAAATTCTGAGGTTGCTATGAGTTTTGAGTTTAGGTGTGGTGTGGGTCTCGGCGAGTTCGTAATGGGTAGGGTTAGGGGTGGCTCCGAGGTGATTGTTGTGAGCCCGTGGTTGAGCCCCGAGGTTGCTAGGGAGTTGGTTGAGTTAAGCAAGCGTGCTAGGGTTACGGTAATAACGACCAATGATGCGGAGAACCGGTCGCACGTGAGGGCATTGGATGAGTTGTACTCAATCGAGACAATCCAGGATGAGGAGAAGCGTAGAAAGGCTAGGATACTCAAAATTACTGGGCTCGTAATGTTATTTCTCCTAGGCCCTGTTCTCCTAGCCCTTGGAATTAATCTTTCTGCAGCTGGGATTACGACTGGGACTGCTGTAAGTGCTGCGGGGACTATGCTAATTATGATGGGGGGTTTGATTTGCATTGTGGGGGTTGTACTACTTGTGATAGGTTCCGGCCTTGCTAACAGTGCCGTGCGTGAGGTATATGTCCCGCGTGTTAGTGAGCTTGTCGTCCTGGATAAGAGCGCCACTAAGTTGCATGCGAAGCTCGTTGTATTGCCGAGCGAGGGGCTTGTCGGCATTGGTAGTGCGAACCTAACGTCCTCGGGCCTTCAATCCAATGCCGAGTGCTGGGTTTGGTTGAGCAATCCCGAGACTGTTGAGGCTGCCATGAACTTCGTGGATTGGCTACTCAAGCAATCGAGACAGGATCTAAGTAGCATGGCAATGCCTGAGACCGCCGAGAACGAACTAGCGAACCTAGCGCGTGCTTGAATTTCTATCTGATACGCAACCGAGCCCGCGAGGAAGAGGCGTAAACGCAAAACTCATAAGTGCCTTAATTGATATAGAAAACGTTATTCCCTTGCCTTGCCCTGCGAGGGTTTCTCATCATTGAGCCGGTTTTTTCATTGTTTACTACGAGCCTTAATTTTCCGTGGTTATTTCGGCATACGTTATCCGCGTTTTACGCCATTGTATCCCTCAGTTTACCACGGAGCTTTTCAGCATCCTCGGTTTACAACGATCCGTGAGTCCGGATACTTAGAGTTAGGTATTGGTCTTAAAGTGATCGGCTGAACTAGATTCCGATCACCACAGTATCACGTTCACTTAACCATTCCTCGACCTTGTCAATAATTATTCTGACCAGCTCCTCCCTTATCGCTGGTATTAAGAAGAGAAGCACTTGCCAGAGAAGATACCAGAGAGGTAACCTAAAGTAGGTACATATCAGCACAAATATCACTGCTATCACTAATGCTGTTATTATAGCTGTCCTTCTACTCCTCATATAATTCAATACCATGATAAGAAGTATTATTTAAGGATTTATCGTGAGAAAAGTCCATTGCTTTATTACTAACCATCATACTTTCTCTCTGGCGAATACTCGACTTAGTGTGGCTGTTGCCGAAGCGATAACCATTAGTATCATTATAGCAGCGATTGATTAGTGCGCTGATCTCTCATAATAATCACGTAATTCGAGGAGCGCTATTATGACTATGTTTCTACTCACAGGCTTAAACTAGCGCTAGATCCCTTACCAGCCTTATAGTCTCTAAGCCTATTGACATTAGTACCTTAGTCGTTAATGAGGATTAAGCGGTCATTCCCTGAAAAAGGTTTAAATGAATGTTATCAAAGTATAGTTTAGGAACAAATGAGCGAATCCGCTGAGAATAATGAGGAATTGATAATTAAAGATTTTGACCTGATCTACGTGATTGCCTTCAACATAGGGACTCGGATCAATATTATGGATCTATGGCTGGAATACGCGAAAGCCAGCCAGGATTTTAACGATGCGCTGTTAAATGTTAAGGCCTTTTGGTATCCCCCTATTGGTATCCCCATCCCATTATCCAAAATCGAGAAAGGGAAGCCCAGTAAGTTACCTTCGCATTTAAAGAAGCTCTTAAGAGATAAAACTTTCCTTAATTACATAAATAAGGCCGTTGAAGAAACTAAGAACGAACTTATTAAGGAATTTATTGAGCGTCTTAAACGTGAAGCGCCGCTATTCATGGAATTATGCGATGTCGATCGTATAGCGTTAGACCCTGAATACTTAAAATTAGGTCGTTATATTAGGCTTAAGCTGGCTGATTTCGAGGCTGAGATTGCCGATTCGAGGTTTAAGAATTTAGAGACTAGGGTTGGTAGGTTTAGGGTTGAGCCTTACTTCCTCATTCATGGGACTGGGGTTGGTGTTATGACGCTTTGGATAAACATGAAGGGCGAATTCACGATTGATGATGTAATAAAGCTCAGCAAGTACTTGATCAACAATATAAATCTACGTATTAGGGATCCGTTTGGTAATCAGCGAGAAGGCACGTTGTCAGGCTTTATTAATGTCACAATCATCATCCCCTTGCAAATCATAGCCTTATTTAAGGGTCATGATGAGATAATTATTAATTAAAATATTAAAAATTATAGTATTTGAAAATGATGGCGCATCAAAGGGGTCAAAAATTAATGAAATATTGAGGGAATTGCTGAGGTCAAAGAAATCGAAAAGGGTCATGAGGAGATTTTTTAATGATCCGTATAAATTTATTGAGGAGAATCTTAGGACTTCATATGCATCATTACATGCTATTATCGGTATTAGGGAGCCCGAGTGTAGTGATGGTTGTTTAACGGCTGAGGATATTGCTAGGAGGTATACGAGGGAAATTGCCGGGATTTTAACAGGGAAGGAAGAATGGAGAGATATTACGGACAGGGCTGCTAAGGAGAATCTTGGAAAGAACCTTTCCTCCTCCAAATCCTACGCCATATACTTAACCAGATTCGCGACCCTCTTTTTGAGTTCCCAAAAATTGAAGGAGAAGGCAGACAGTGAGTTGTTAAAATTAAATCCAGAATTAGTAAAGATATTGGGTTTAGAATTTACGAACTTACCACCGTAGTTCCTGTGGAGTTCCTCGCGCTTTCATGGCAAATACTTAATTCCTACATCTCCCTTTGCCGTAAGAGGCGTGAAGAGGTTCTTAGGAGGATTAAGGGAGGGGGTAAGAGGGGTGAGGTTGTAAAGCCAAGTGAATTAGTGTCGTTAAGGGGTGAGTTGTTACACGCGCTTGAGGAGTACAATAACGTTTTATTGTTTAAGAGTGATCCATTCATGAAGGTTATTGAGTATGGTAAGAAGCGTTGGAATCTCTCTAAGATGGTGGATGAGCTTAAATCCGAACTGAACGAGTTAAGCGTGCTTGCCGAGACCTATTATGAGGAAGCTATTTTAAGAAGGCAGCTTATTCTGACCATTATCTTTGGCATCTTCGGGCTATTTGCGGAGCTCAATGTGCTTACAAAATTCGTTGGTATGTTTTTGGCAGGGGTTTTAACAGCAATAACGGCAGTAATTCTATACCTCATCTACCGGTGGTATATAAAAAAGTAAAGTTAGTGGGGTTGAATTAAACACTGCGGGTAGGGTTAGTTGCGCCGGGGTGTTTTCGAGGAAGTTGGCTATTCAATATCCTCGTTGTGGCTTGGGTCTTTCTGCGTTGTTCTTTGGGGTTGGTTAGGTTAGTAATTTATCGAGTATGCCCCTCTTGATTCCCTCCCTCAGTTCGTGGGCTATCCTCTCGCCTGTGTCCATGGGGTTGTCGAAGTAGAGTACGGAGTATGGGCTGCCTATGCCCATGTAGACGTTTGTTCCAGCCACGATTCTGCCTGAGAATTCGAAGACGATTATTGATAGGTCATCGGTTATTATGGACTCAAGGCTGAAGGGACCGACCATGCCCGGCGGTACTAACTCGTTCACGGCTTTCGTGAATTGTTCGCCGTACTTCTGCACCGTGGGTAGTAGTGATTCTCTGAGGACCATTGGTATGTTGCCTATGACCGTGAATGTGGGTTCTGCGAGCCCGGGTATTCTGCCGTCCACGTTGCTCTCGTACCTGATGTCCATGCCGAAGATCTCCAGTCTGTTGTAGACTCTTGATTCGAAGTAGTGGTAGTAGGCTGGGGCTCCGATTATGTATTCCTGGATTATGTATCCGTCGTGGATGCCCTGCAGCTTATCCATCAACTCCTTGCTGTTCCTCGCTATGAAGTAGCCCCTGCCTCCCTTGGCTCCGTAGAGCTTGACGATGACTGGTTTATCGACTTGCGATGGGTCGTCAAATGACTTGGGTGTTGGTATTCCTGCGTGCTCGAGTAGTTTCATCTTGAGTCTTTGGTCGGCTTCCCACTCGAGTAGGTATCTGTTTCCGAAGGTTGGTATTTCCATAACCATTGCCCTCCTCCAGCCAACGTACTCTACGTAGCTACCGTGGGGTATCAACACCGCGTTATTGCTGACGAGTTTCGGCACGACCCTCTCGAACTCGCTGAAGTCGACCTCCCAAACCTCGTCTATGAAGTTGAACTGCCTATAGAACCAACCGTGGTTTGGCCTTGCTATGCCTATTGTTTTGAAGCCGTGCTTCTTCGCGCCCCTGAGTATTTGCAGCGAGGAGTGGCTGGCTATTGTTACGACACTGACCTTGTCCAGGTCGTAGTTCTTGATTATCCTATCCACGTCCACGTAAAAGTCGCTCATGTCACCACCTCCTCAAGCCTATCCTG
>NZ_LCWN02000070.1:0-10828 GCF_002078205.2 Vulcanisaeta sp. EB80 | reverse complement strand
GTACAGCTCTTTAAAACCAGTCTCTAATCAGTTAATTGTGGTGTAGAAATTAAAATTATATAAGCCCTGGTTCTCCATCCATGTGATATGGAGAGTACGGTTGATGTTAGAGGTATGCAATGCCCAACGCCTGTGACCATGGTTGCAAACGCGGTGTCTAAGGCGAAGGTAGGGTCAACATTGACCATATTGACTGACGACTTCATATGCTTCATGATGATACAGAGAATACTCAAAATACTCAATGTTGAGATTAGGGAGACGGTGCAAATTGACGATAAGAACTACAGAATAATCGTCGCAAAGAATCGCGAAATTACGTAATACGGATTGCCACGGAAAATTAGCGATTTTAACCCAGGCCTGGAATAATTAGGTTCGGATTATGATATTCATAGAGACCCTCGTATATATCGTAAGGGATAATAAGGTCCTATTGATTAGGAAGAAGAGAGGATTGGGCGCCGGGTTATACAATGGGGTTGGTGGTAAGGTTGAGGAGGGAGAGGGCATTGTTGACGCGGCGATTAGGGAGTGTGAGGAGGAAATAGGCATAAAGCCCATGAACCTTAGGTGGTCTGGCCTGTTAGAGTTTTGGAATTATGAAGATGATAAAGTTGAGTCGGTGCACTTTGTTCATGTCTTTATAACGGATAGCTTTGACGGAAAGCCGATAGAGACCGAGGAGGCTGAGCCATTATGGTTCGATATCGACAAGATCCCCTACCACGAGATGTGGGAAGATGATAAGTTATGGCTGCCCAAGGTGCTCGAGGGTAAAAGCATTTATGGTCACTTCGACTTCATCAGATGGAAACTCACTAGGTCTGAGGTCTACGAGTTGAAACCTACGGAGTAATCAGAACCGTGTCATTAATCATCACGAACCACTTAAGCGGCTAGGTAGTTAAATCCCATTGCGATGAATTCCTCCAGTACTGACTTATTGATTAGTCCAGCCACTGAGCCGGTCTTACATGAACGACTCCTCAAATCATGAAAGCGAAAAATCAATACGCATATACCTGCTCAATCCATGACCACGGCAATAACCTATACCACGCCCAACCTCTACGAGGTGCATTACTCATTAATGCACTTAACATTCCATGGGCAGCAGAATCTCTGCTTAATAATTCATCAACGCTAGTGTTTATATGAACTACGTTAATATTAATAATGCTTAATAGATAGATCAGCGGCATTATTAAGAACAGGAATATTAGACTAGCATTTCTCATAGTAGATTTATCATAATGCATGTGGGATCCACCGTCCGTAGCGGCGAATGTGGATCTTGGCGGTACTACTAGATACATGGCTGGCGCCTTCGGATGTATATGAGGTCCACTCTCGAAGTATATAAACCCATACTTAGGCTCCCAATACCAAGCTTCAACAAACCAAAGCAACGAACCAAGGTCATAATACCTCCTGGTCAATACATTCACACTGGCGGGCAACTTTGTGCTGATAGTCCTCCCATTGTGCGGATAATAAATTACTAATGATGACCCAGGCTCAATCGAAAACGGCAATGAAGACATCATAAGTACCAAACAACCTAAACATAAAATACTAATATTGAAAGTAAAGAGAGTAATTGTTTGACAATGCTCGCCTACACCATAGTTTCAATATTCCTTTGAAATCATCGTAAAGCACGATAGCGTCTATAAGGTGCCCTACTTCGTGATTGTTTCAATATTCCTCTGAAATCAACGCGAGGGCTTGGGCGAGCTGGGGGATTTGGCGAAAAAGGTGCAAGTTTCAATATTCCTCTGAAATCAGCTAGAGGCAGGACAGGTGCGAGTTGAGGGTGCGTTGCATATAGAGTTTCAATATTCCTCTGAAATCAGCTAAAATTGCAATCTGGAGTGGAGGGACGACATATGAGGTCACTCGTTTCAATATTCCTCTGAAATCAGCCGCAGTGTTAGTTTTTGTTTTGGGTTTTAAAGTTTTTCCTCCCCGTTCCTCGGGCTTCGTGGGAACATATTTCTGCTCCTAGTGCCTATGGTTCGTGCCTGTTCCCACGGTTTGTTTTGGGAATTGAATTGTTGTTCCCACGGTATTTCAATTCTCAGGGTAACGGTTTGTTCCAACGATAAATGGTCAAAAGTCAAGTGTAGAGGATGCACGAATTCGTGCAAACCACACGGAAAGCCTGGCAACGAAAACGCAACGTGGGTGTTCGCGAATTCGTGCATTGGGTGATGAACTCATTGCACGGTCTTGTGAAACTCTTTAAAGCAAGAGCCTTAGCGATCGATGATTAGGCTAGTCATCGGTAGGCTCGACTATAGGGGAGTTAATGAACCGCCAGCAATCACGTTCAAGGAGTACGACGGCTCGGTTAGGCTAGATGGCGTGCCAGACATGGAGCTTAAGCCCCTCACTAAATTAATAATTAATTAGGTTATTTAGTGCATTAGGTATCCAGTTCGATACATCGAACGTGAAGAGACTCGGTGACGTGTTTAAGTACTGCACGCAGCGCTCGTGGTTTAGTGGGTTCATAAGCTTCGTTGATGATACCTTGCCCGGGAACACAATAATCACCGTGCCTGTGCCAATGATTGAGCCCATGCTCAATAGTGGGCTTAGCACTGGCCCTCAACACGGGCATCGAGGTTGAGCTCTACAGCGACTTGTGGTCACTAATAACTGACGTGCTGACCTACACCGTTAATTCCCGCCGACTCATGCTCAGGCCGGTAAGACTTAGCCCGAGGGTTTCCTTAGGCACTGGATGTGTCTAGCTTAGTCTCTGGCACCGAGGTTAAGTGCACTATTGCTGACGACGGCTTGCATTAGTTTTGACTTGTGGGGATTGTGATTGTAGCTCATTACACCCACGGTAAAGCTTTATAAATAGGAGCTTATCATAAAATATATAGAGAATATGAGTTCCTCCCTACACACCTCGGGTCTTTCTCCCAACCCCAATTCCAGGCAAATCCGTGACCGTGACCGCGTGCGCGTGTTCCTTTACTCGATTGCTGATTATGTGGCAAACCGCGTGATTGCTGGCGATATATCGAAACACTCACTTAATGCGGCTATCTAACATTATAAGTATAGAGCAGAAACTCAAAGAAGACTATGCAGTGACCCCAGCGATGTCCCTGTATCGTGCTTAACAGCCGTTATTCGCTTCACTGGATTAGAATATAGGAGGCCGGGGAAATACGATACCGTACTCACGAAGGTTATTGATTACATGTTCCTTAAGACCGCGTTGGCTAGTGCCACGGACTTTATTATACCGGCCAAGACCGAGTTCTGCGTGAGCATGCCCGAGATTGGGGGCATCATATGCGGTGAGCCGGACCTACTGATCTACGACTTAAAGGGCAGGGCCGTGCACATTGTTGAGCAGAAGACTGCGCCTACGTTCGATGATTACTCCCTATTTGTTAGGAGGGCTGCTATACAACTTGAGATGTACTCCTGGCTATTCAACGAGTACTATGGCAGGGATACTGATTGGTTGAAGGCGTACATCGTCATTATTTACTACCACGCATCAGTTAATTTACAGGCGAGGACCGAGGTCATCCCATTATTCATACGCTTATCCAACAATATAAGGGATTTAATGATTGATGCATACAACGCATTGATAAGTAAGGGATTGGTCACAGTTGATGAGTGCCGACTAGCCAAGCTCATCTATGGGGAATACGCAGATTGCGGTGATGGTGGTACGGTTTTAATAAGTGCGCCAAAGAAGAAAATCGAGGTTAATTGGAAGGCTAATACTCTCTTCTTCAAAAAATGGAGAAGAGTAAAGCGTGGTGGGAGTACGCCAAGTAATGAGGTTACGACTAAGGAGGGGGTGAGTACAGGGGTGACTCAGTAATGAGCAGTGAGAAGCCTGTTTTGTTTTCCTTGGATTCCCAAAGTGCCGAGGTGATCTGTGGTAGGGCGATTGGTGATGAGGTTTTAAGGAGGATTTATGACCGTGATATTAAGGAGGTGGTCATTGTGAGCCCGTGGATAAGCCCCGAAACAGCATCGCGAATTAAGGAATTAGCCAAGAGGGTTAGCGTAACCCTAGTGACCATGAACGACCCACAGAGACCACCCCACCAAGCCGCACTATCCTCACTGTACGAGCTGGTTACTGAGACCATTAGGCCGATGCGAGCATGGCTCATAGCACTGGGAGTACTGATGCTCATACTCATCCCAATCTCGGCAATCGCAGCCGCAACGTACCTCTTATTACATGTACCGACCAGCTACGTAACGCCGATCTCAGTAATTGTGGGTGCTACAGTTGTGGGCTCCATCATCGGCGGTATCGTATCAATACTCATGGGCATGGGCAAGACGAGGACAGTCAGGGTAATGCCTCTCAAGGGGTTATACATACTCCCGAACATGGCAAGGCTGCACTCAAAGATGATAATACTCCCTGACAAGGGGGTTGTGGGGCTCGGCAGCATGAACATCACAGGTGGTGGGCTCCATGGCAACATTGAGTGCTGGACTTGGATACGTGACGAGAACATTACGAAGAAGGCGCTGGAGTTCGTGAATTGGCTAGCGACGCAAACCACATACGTACCACAAACTACGGCACAGACCATAGAGATTGAACGCGATATTGAGTGATAATGCCGCGCCTAATCACAAGCTTAATCCAGTAATGGCTAGTGATAGCCTCTCGTGTCTAATTTTATATACCCCGAGGCGTGTCTAGCAATAGATGACTAACTCACAAACCAAGGCACTACCCAAGTCTGCGTCTCAATTATACGGGGTGATTAAGATAAGGGATGTGTGGTTGAACGAAATGGGCGATGGGGCAAGCCTCATATGGGACAATAAGGCAGGGAGGTGGAGGAGGATAGATGAGCAACTCCATGATTTAATGATCACGTGGGGGTGGCCGTTTGGACGTGATGCCAAGATGGTTGGTAGCGAATCATGGGGTAAGGACCTATTCCCATTCGTTATTGATTACTACATTGCAATTAAGTGGGAATTGATTGAGAAGCACCACCTAGAGTGGGCTGTGGTTGATAGGCTGGAGGCGTCTAGTGTTGAGGATTTACCATTCATAATTGATGTTTATCATGATGAGTTGCCAATGGATGCCCTCGCATTGGGTAATGATTAAATGGCATAGTGACATTGCTCGAGGAATGACCCACCATGTGCCATGCGATTTGGAACTAGCCAGGGAGGATTAATTATTACTCCTCAATGATTACCTGCCACCTCGGTTTCCTCTCAAACTCCTCAAGCACGTAGTTAGACAAGCCCAACTCCTCAATGAGCCTCATTGGGAGGGCAAACCACCTGTCAGACACGAACCACCTACCACCACCCTCGAACCAGAACTTCCCCATCACGGGCCACCCATGCTTTTCAATCTTGACCAGTACCCTGAAGTCCAGTGGGTCCCAATCGTTTTCCCCGGGTTCCAGATGCGGAACTCGACACGCCCTCTCCCGTCCGCTGGCACCCTGTCCCTGATTTTGACTACCCCGTACATGCACATTTTCAATACGCCCCCAATATATAAGATTATCAACGGGACGGAGGGTAGGGCTATTATGTAGTCAAGACCGTGCTGGTTTAGTAATGCCCTCCGGGGACTGGCTTAATTAGGGCACTCTGGCGGTGTCCAGCCCCAGTTCCTCCTTAACCTATCAACCATCTTATCAACCAATCGCTTATTCATCAGTGAGATGGTGTAGACACGCCCACCATAAGCCACACGCATGTTGTAACTCCTGTCCCTGGGGTCCCACTCAATACAAACCACATTACCAGCAACAACCACGTCCCTCGGTATGAAGACCCTCCCCCTCCTATCACCCCTCTCGATAATCAACCCATCCACAGTGAACGTGGCAGTAACTATACGGCGCAGCATCATGATGAACAACACGCCATCGATTACGCCAAGGACTATTGATAGGTAGAGGCCCACGTTGGCGGTGTACGCTGCAATAATGATTGTGAGGAAGGACAGGGCGAAGACGTCTAAGAGCACGTCCTCGGGCTTTTGGGGACCAGAAACCCTCGCGACCACCCTACCCATGGGCAATCACCACCAACACTCCGGTGGCACCCAGCCCCAGTGCTCCCTCAATTTATTGACCAGCCTGTTATACTGCCACTTGCTCAATGGTATTGTGTAATCAATTGAGCCGTGGGTTACACGTAGCTTCAAGACCCAACGCGTCCTCATAATGCAGACCACGTTATTATTAACAACCGCATCCCTCGGTAAGGAAAAACCACCCCTCTTACCACTAACGAGCAACTCATCCACTGTGAATGTGGCAACAACAGTGCGTGGTAGTATTATGATGAATGCCGCGGCAATCGCGATTGAGGCAAGGACCGCCGCAATCATAATGAGGAGACTTGCCTCCTGAATCGTGAAGACCGCGATTACGAGGATTCCCGTGAGGATTGCGGAGACGGCGTAGGCGAGCCAGGTGCTTGAGACTACCATCATGATCACCCTACCCATAGACCCACCTTAATGTGGAGACACGTCTTGGGGTTAAAAGCATTGTTTAATCAGGGATTGGCAGTACCCAATTAGGGCGTGTTTGGGCATTGGGGTGGTGTCCAGCCCCAGTGTGTGGTTAATGCGTTGATTAACCTATCATATTGTCTTTGGTTTAGTGGGATTGTGTAATCAAGTGAGCCATGGGTCACGCGTAGTCCTAGTCCCTTGGGTGTATTCCTAATACAGACTATGTTACCATTAATAACCACGTTTCTCGGCACTGTAAAGCCCATTCTACCCCTAACAACCAAACCATCCTCAGTGAACAAGACCCCAACTACGGGATTCCTGCGTAGTATCACGTAGGTCACCGCAATGGCGATTGCGATGAGGATTGCCATAATCACTATGTCGGCGAATATTTCCTGAGGTGGGATTGTGAGGACTGCGATTGCGAAGATAGCTGTAAGGATTGCGTAGAAGAAGTTGATGAACACAAAGTTAAGATTCCCCACCCTCCAAATCACCTTACTCATAAACCCACCTCAACGTAAAGATACACTTCGAGTTTAAAAGCATTGATTGAGGATTGACTACCGCAAGGCCGTGCATTAACTCCCTTAAAAATCAATGCATCAAATCCTGGTGCAGATTTCCAAGCCGAGAATTATTAGCCATAAATGAGGAAAAGGCTGTTCACTGTTACCTAGCACGCCTAACCGCGGTAGAGGCCATAACTGAGTAAAACCCTGAGCACAGCCTAATGCTACCGCCTAAACCCACATGCCTTAGTGGCAATGTGGCAAGAGCCGAGGAGAAAACTTACCAACGCTCACGCCAGTAAGGCCGGCGTGTAACTCTTCATGTACTTCTTTACTTGCTCCCTATCCTTAGCGCACCCACAAGGAGTCTCTGCCTCGATAACGATGTTCTCAACATCATAATCAGCCTTAAGGCGTATGTGAGCCTCCTCAAAAAAAGCTAAACATCCTCAATACCAGATAAAGCACGCCCAACAAACCACTTTACGTAAACCTCAGGCTCTTGATAAGCACACATAGCCTATTTATTGATTTTCTAACCCGGAAATTCGATTAAGGCGTTTGTAAAAATCCCACGTGGGGGGTTGCGGAGAACTGGCACGGCGTTTAGGCAGGCACTGAATGAGACTTGGTTGGGTTTGATTTTGGGTAACCACTGTTTAGAGCTATGGCTTTCTATGTTTAATCATTAACAACGCAACAACCAACACCACAACAACCACAACCACCACAACAACCAAGGTAGGCACCGCACTGGGTGTCGGCTTCGTCGATGTCGACGTAGTGGGCGTGGTAACCGAGCTAATCGAGGAACTATTAGTCGAGACGCTCGTCGATGTCGACGTACTCGACGTAGATGTGCTTGTCGTAGTGGGCGTGGTAACGGTTGTATTCTGTGACAATGTGAGTGCTGTCCAGTTCCATTGGTCTGTGACTATGTACTGCGTTCCGTTGTAGGTGAGTAGTGCGGCGTAGACGTAGTAGGTGCCTGCTTGGCTGACTGGGTAGGTGAAGTTGAACGTGTTGAGGCCTGGGTTTATGGTGAAGTAGGTCACATTGGATGGGTTGTAGGGACTAGCGAGGGAGGGGTTGCTGGTGACCCAGAGCTCTATCTCGCCTGGAGTCGGGCTGGTCACTGTGCCGTTGACTGTGACCGTGACCACAATACTCCCGTTACTCGCCGAGGACTGTAGGTTGTAGATCCAGGGCTCATGCCTAATGAAGGTGGCTGTGTTGTAGCCTGGCTGTAGGTTCACTGTCATGCCTCCCCAGTACTCCGTGAGGTTAAGCCCAGTGTTTGGGTAGTGGTAGACCTCGAGAGTGTAGGTTCCCGGAGAGATGTTGTTGAAGTTCAAGTAACCGCTTGAGTTCATGTAGGCAACCTCACTAAAACCGGAGGAATTGTAGAGGACTCCAAAAACAACACCAGGCACGGTGGTGGCGGGCCTACCAAGAACATTGTAAACTAGGACAGTCAAGGAAGATGAAGAAGGCGGAGGCGGAGTATTAGTGACCTGAGTGGATGTAGAGATTACACTAATGGTGCCCGAACCAGAATTGGTGACGTAAATGTAACCGTTGGATGGGTCATACGCAACCCCCCATGGGTCTTGTCCAACGGTGATGGTTGCAATAACAGTGTTGGTTGCACCATTAATCACCGAAACAGTGTTCGGACCAAAATTGGCAACGTAAATGTACCCGTTGGATGGGTCATACGCAACCCCCTCTGGCCCTGATCCAACGGGGATGGTTGCAATAACAGTGTTGGTTGCACCATTAATCACCGAAACAGTGCCCGAACCAGAATCAGCAACGTAAATGTAACCGTTAGATGGATCATACGCTATGCCCCATGGCCCCCTAGCATTACTTGTATTCACAAAATTTCCATTTATGAGGGTATTGCTTATAAGGTCTAGAGTATATTTTACGTACCCACCTGGATTGTTCTGACCACTATTCTGAGACCCGTAAGCCGTAACTGAAAGTCCGAAGGCTGAAAGCAGGATTGTTATTGAAACGGCTATCATCACAATTAATCGACCCCTCTTAGCCATCCTCCACACCATCACAAACTATTTATGCATCCCCTTTTAAAATATTTCCTAAGGTTGGGTGGACATGGCGTGAAAATAATCATAAGGCGAGTGTGCAATGCCTGGTTTGGTCAAAATTGTGCGTTTTTGGGTGACATTCACAATGAAACCAAATAAACCTCTGCTTTCGCTTTCTTCACCATAGGATTCAGTCCTACCAGTGGCTCTAGTGAATGGTGGGTTCATGATTACTAGGTCGAATTCATTGGGTATTGTGAATACCCCTCAACCTCTCGGCTTTCGCAAAATCCTCAATGTCCTCCTCACCCACATGCCAAGTCTACTGGAGCATTGTTATGTAATCCCCAAGGTACTCCTTGATTAAACCAAGCAGGAACTCACGGAACTCCGGGTCCACCCTAGCCGTTGCAATCACCCTAACCGCATCATTGAGGCTAGCCCTAGCCTCGGGCACAATGCCTTTCAACAACAGCCTCAACTCATCCTCGGTGACGTACTTCAACGCCTGGCACAACAACCCATCACCAGCCCTGGCTCTCCCACTCCTAACCATCCTGAGGTAAGCACCAGTCACGCCCAAATCCCTAGGCTTAACCCCTTACGCTCCCTAACAAACTCGATAATCGACCTCCTCTGCTCCTCATTTCTTGGGATAGGTCTAGCAGATTGTAATCCACCATACGTCCCTACTGAGAACTGAACACAAAACTGGCGGCCCCGGTGGGATTTGAACCCACGACCTACGGCTTAGGAGGCCGCCGCTCTATCCTGGCTGAGCTACGGGGCCGATAATTTTGTTGGTCCAGTCCTTTTTAATCTTTTACTTCATTGTGTGGACCGAGGCTTCATTGATTGTTCATGTTGTGGTTTCGGCCTCATTCACAATCCTTAATAATGCATTGTTGGCGCCCTCCATGAAGTGCCTCTTGATCCATGATTTCATTAATACAAATAATGGGTTAATGTTGACACTCCATTGGCTGATTATGGTGTTATTACTTATGTAATTAATTACGTAACCTCTTATTGGACCTTTTATGTAGTTTATTGTGACGCGTTTATTCTCGTTATCCACGAATATCCTAGCCATGCTTGTGTTATTGGGCCCTGGGAATGCGAATCTTATCTTGACTATGTAATTACTTCCATCATTACCGACCACGCTGATCTCCCGATGACCTCTCCAATACTTGGGCATATCCTCCACCTTACTCATGATCTTCCACACCCTATCCCCTAATTCATCACGAAAGGTTTGCTTAACCGTAAACTCAAGACCTAATATCGACATTAATAACCATGAGACCTACTGATTTAAAAGTAGTTTTCGGTAAAGCCTGTCTACTTGTAGGTCGAAAGTTCTTCGAGGCTTTTACCCTTGCCTTCAACGCCTATTAGCACACCTGCTATTGCGCCGATTATCATTATTACCGCCATTAATGTAAAGGCTATCAGTGCTGCATACGGCAATGGCTTAAATGTATTAAAAAATAAGTATATAATGCTGTTAAAATAATGATTACTGTTTAGATTCAACCTCCCTAGGTCTCCTCCTCTCTCGCTTCTCGCTAATTCTATTCCTTAATAAATTAACGTGAAAATCCAGCTCACCTATACTGAGCCTCTTACCAACGTCCTCACCATACTTAAGCAGCTCCTCTGCATAGTCGAGATCAACGGATCTACCCCTGGCTATCAACTCCTGCGCGGTGTATACGATGCATTCCACAAGCTTCTCCTTAAAC